>CAZWQB010000027.1:0-22879 GCA_964636035.1 uncultured Roseivirgaceae bacterium | reverse complement strand
TGATGGTACTGCCGTCACTGGTGGGAGAGTAAGTCGTCGCCGATCCTTTTAAAAACCTTCACAGAAATGTGAGGGTTTTTTTATGCCCAAAAATATTGCTGTCGTTTGAGCAAGTAAGGTTATTACTGATCAGCAATATCGAGTCGGATCTGAATCCACGGGCGGGCGGATTGATCCGTTTTTTTGAAATTTGCTATTGGGATTTTATTTTTCCCTTTTAAATTTAAAGTCTTGGTGATGTTTTGTACTTTTATGGCTGATGAATTTACTTTTTCCACAATTTCTATATGGGCTCATTGCAATAGCAATTCCAATAATTGTTCATCTTTTTAATTTTCGCCGTACCAGGAAATTTTATTTTTCTAACAACCGCTTTCTACAGGATATCAAGGAATCTAACAGCTCTCGATTAAGGTTAAAACACCTTCTGGTATTGCTTTCCCGAATCTTATTTATTGTGTTTCTGGTGCTTGCTTTTACGCAACCTTATATTTCATCAGACAGCACTGTTGTTCCCGGAAATCATGTCAAAGTCTATGTTGACAACTCCTACAGCATGTCAAACCAGACAGAAGATGATATTCCCGCAATTGATCAGGCTCTGGTTTTTGCTGAGGATATTGTCTCCCTGTATCCTAAAAGTACGAGGTTTCAGCTGTTTACCAACCAGTTTGACGTCAGCTCTGAATCGGTAATGACCTATGAATCTTTTTCCGATGCCCTGACTGAAGTCAGCCTTTCGCCTGTTACGCGGAATTTTCAGGAAGTCATAGGAAGAATGCAGCGGTCGGGATCTGCAATGGGAAATGAGAATGTGGATTATTATTTGATTTCAGATTTTCAAAAATCTACTTTTTTAGGTGATGCAGCTGGTTTGGATACTTTGAATTCATATTCGGTAGTCCCGGTCTGGTTCTTAGGCACCAGCAATATATTCGTTGATTCGGTATATTTATCAAATCCATTTTTATTAAAGGGAATTTCAAATGAATTGGTCGTCTCTCTGAGGAACACAGGTAATGAACCAGCGGAGGATGTGATCATAAAGTTGACACTCAGTGACAGACAGGTGGCTAGTACGGCAGTTTCAATCGATGCAAAGTCGACCGGGAAGGTCGCGTTTGAATTGAACGGCAATCTTCAGGATGAGAACAAAGGCGTACTTAGCTTTGAGGACTTTCCCGTAAGTTTTGACAATGAATATTATTTCACGCTCAGTACTACGGAGAAGATCAACATCATCGAACTCTATCAGGACGAAACCGCACCCTCGATATTATCAAAGGTGTATGCCAACGAACAGTTGTTTGATTTTAGCGGCTTCAATATAGATAATTTTGATTATAATCTTCTGAATGCAGTTGATTTGCTTGTATTGAACGAAGTCCAAAATGTTAATGATGCGATTCTTCCGTTATTAAGAGATTATGTGAACAATGGGGGGACTTTGATAATTATTTTTGGCGAATCCCCGGATTTGGATGACTACAGGTCGTTGGGGCTGCCTGAAAATTTCAAAGACGGGCAACAGTCTGATATTACTCAGACTAGCCTGGCACAACCAGATTATAACAATCCGTTTTTTCAGGATATTTTTGACTCCTCTGATGAACGCATTGAAATGCCCAATGCGTTCAACACGGTGACCTGGCGCATCGAAGGGTTGAATATTCTTAGCTATAACAATGGAGCACCATTTCTTTCTGGTAGTGCTCGCGAAAATGTTTTCTACGTTGGCGCTCCGCTGCGAGATAGCTACACAAATTTTCATAAGCAGGCTTTGTTCGTGCCGGTGATGTACCGACTGGCCGCATTAAGCCTTACAAAGGGGGAAAGGCTCTACTATGAAATAAGTAATGCGCAATTGCAGCTTAAAAGAGAAAGCCTGAAAGCCACTGATATTCTAAAGCTTCAGCGCGAAGACGAGGAGATTATCCCTTCTCAATATTTCATAGACAACACCGTCTTTTTAGAGGTGCCGAAATTCACATTAGGACCCGGATTTTATAACCTGGTCAACAATGATACGCTATTGAGGAGTGTAGCTTTTAATTTCAATAAAGAAGAATCATATTTAGAACAGCTTTCGCAAACACAATTGGCTGGTTTGTTTAATAATAATGTAAAAGTTTATTCGAGTGCTGATGCAGGGGAACTTAAAGATGAATTAGAGGAGGCCTTCACAGGAAAAGCGCTGTGGAAATATTGTCTTGGACTTGCTCTATTCCTTTTGTTTTTAGAGATCGCTCTTATTCGGCTTTTATAATTCTGATCAGGAAATTATCTGGATCTTAAATAAAGTGTCAATGGATATTTTACTAAAAAATGTTGAAGTTATAGATGCAGACTCGTCATTCAACAAGCAACGGACGAATGTTTATCTAAAGAAAGGAATTATTGAGGCCATTGGACCTCAGGTGAACCCGGATGCTGAGATGGTAGTTGATGCTTCAGGAATGATATTGACAATTGGCTGGTTTGATATGAGGGCCAACTTCTGCGATCCAGGGTATGAATACAAGGAGGATTTGGTGTCGGGAAGCAATGCAGCCAATGCCGGTGGGTTTACCGAGGTTGCACTTTTACCGAATACTTCACCTGTAATTCAGACCAAAAACGATATCAGTTATATCAGGGCAAAGAGCCAGTCTCTGCTTACGAAGCTCCATCCTATTGCAGCGGTTACGCTCGATACTAAGGGAACGGATCTTACGGAAATGATTGATCTCCACGAAGCAGGCGCAATTGCATTTTCCGATGGCGAATCTCCACTCTGGCACACGGATATATGTCTCAAGACACTTCAATACCTCCAGAAATTTGAGGGGCTTTTGATAGACACACCTTATGACAAACTATTGTCATCGTTCGGTGCCATGAATGAAAGTATCCACAGCAATATGCTAGGGTTAAAAGGAATGCCTGCCCTGGCTGAGGAACTGGCAATCATCAGAGATATCAATCTGCTATCCTACGCTGGCGGAAAAGTTCATATATCTAACATTTCTACTGCCAGGTCGGTGGATTTGATCCGGGAAGCAAAGGCTAATGGATTGGATATAAGTTGTGACATAGCTGCCCACCAGTTGGCTTTCGACGATAGTGCGTTCTATAATTTCGATACTAATTTTAAAGTAAATCCTCCTTTCAGGTCCAGAGAAGATATAGACGCCCTAATTAGCGGCCTGGAAGATGATACGATAGATATCATCGTTTCATCCCATAGTCCGCAGGATGAAGAAAATAAAAAAATGGAGTTTGATACTGCTGCTTTTGGAATTGTAGGACTGCAAACGGTGCTACCACTTTTGATGACATTGAGCGATCGAATAAAACTAGAGGTGTTAATCCGGAAGATTACGACAGCTCCAAGAAAAAGGCTGGGACTGAAGATTCCCAAAATAGCCGAGGGTGTTGAAGCTAATCTTACCCTTTTTTCCCCTGATCGCACATGGACTTTTGACAGGAATACCAATAAGTCAAAATCAAGTAATTCACCGTTTCTGGGATCTGAATTGAAGGGCAAGGTCATTGGTGTATTCAATCAGGGGAAATACATGTTGGCGGATAACCTGGCAAAAGTGGGTTAGCAGGTCGTTTAATAAAAAGATGTTTATTTATAGCAATATTTTTGATGATATTTACAGCATCATTGACTCACAAATAAAAAATGAGCCTAAGAAATCCTCTTATTGCAGTTCCACTTAAATACGGTCTGGCAGGTGGTGTATTGTCTATTTTCATGTTTCTGGTTTTGTATTTTATTGACAAAAATCCTTTGATTGTCTATAGAGGATTCGACTTTAGTTTTTTGTTAATCCCAATATTTATTGCTTTCAGCATCAAAGAGTACCGCGACAGGTGGAATGATAGGTCTTTGCGTTTTGGTGAAGGTATGACCGTTGGCTTCCTTAATTATTTGATGATAGCAATCCTATCGGCTGGATTTGTCTGGATCTTTCTATCTGTGATCGATCCTGATTTGCTGAGGGGGTATATAGCGGACAGATCTTCATTATTGAGTAATATGAAAGGTCAAATGGTGGAACAGCTAGGTGAAGATGTGTACCAACAAACACTGGCCCAGGTTCAGCAGACAACCGCTTATATAATTGCATTGGATGATTTTTTGAAAAAGATTATTATTGGATTATTTTTAACTATAATAATTAGTGTCATATTTAAAAAACAACCTCCCGTAACCTAAAAAACATGGAACAGAAACCTACTATTTGGCAAGCAGGCTTGAGAATTGGCTTAATTCTCGCTCTTATCTTTATCATTTATTCTTTAATTCTCCAACTAACCGGTTTGGTGGCCAACCAGTATTTAAGTTATGTGAATTATTTGATCACCATCGGAGGGATTATTTGGGCCCATAAGTCGTATAAAGAAATGGGTGATGGCTATATGTCCTATGGACAAGGCCTTGGTCTTGGTGTTTATGTAGCGGGTTTGGCCGGAATTATTTCCTCCATATTTTTGTACCTTTATCTTACGTTGATTGATAACTCAATGATTGCCATCATTATGGAGAAGACACGAAGAGACATGGAAGCTTCAGGAAGGGGAGACGATGAAATTGAGCAGGCATTGAGCATGACAGAAAAGATGATGACACCTGAGATGATTGTAATATTTGCTATCCTGGGATCATTGCTGATGGGTTTGGTGTTTTCATTAATAATAAGTGCATTTACTAAAAACAGCAATCCCGAAGCAGAATATCGTTAATATGGAGAAATTGGATATTTCAGTAATAGTCCCTTTGTATAACGAGGAGGAGTCTATTACTGAATTGTGTGAATGGATAGATCGTGTTATGGTTGCACATGGTTTTTCGTATGAAGTAATTTGTGTGGATGATGGCAGCACTGACAGATCCTGGGAAATTATTGACCAACTTACCACCCGAAACAAGGCTATCAAAGGGATTAGCTTTTCCAGAAATTACGGGAAATCCGCTGCCCTGGATACCGGGTTTAATTACTGCACCGGAAGGGTGGTCATTACCATGGACGCAGATCTTCAGGACAGTCCGGATGAAATTCCCGGCCTGTATAAAATGATTGAAGAGGAAAAATATGACCTTGTGTCCGGCTGGAAGAAAAAGCGCTATGACCCAGTAAGTAAAACCATTCCATCTAAATTCTTCAACTCAGTCACCAGTTTGATTTCAGGAATTGACATTCATGATTTTAATTGTGGACTGAAAGCCTATCGCGCCAAAGTAATTAAGAGCATATCCATTTACGGGGAGATGCACCGCTACATTCCGGTGATAGCGAAATGGAACGGATTTACAAGAATAACAGAGAAGCCGGTACAGCATCGCCCGAGAAAGTACGGTGTCACAAAGTTCGGGATAGAGCGGTTTATATTTGGCTTTCTGGATCTGCTTTCAATCACTTTTGTGTTTAAATTCAAAAAGCGGCCCATGCATTTTTTCGGGACGCTTGGTACGCTTTCGTTCTTGATGGGGCTCATCATTACAGTAGGTATTATAGGCCAGAAGCTATATTACATCTACCATAGTATGGCTGCCAGAGACGTGACAAACCAACCGCTTTTCTTTCTCGCGCTTGTAGCATTAATTGTAGGCGTTCAGTTGTTTCTGGCTGGCTTTCTGGCAGAATTAATTACATTAAACTCTGGTAAAAAGAGCGACTATCTGATAGAAGAGAAATTGGGACTATAACTTTTCGCAAAAATAAATGATCTCCCGGGGAGGTAGGGCATACCTTGAGCGCGTAAGGGGATCTAATTCTCGGGCGTAATCTATTTCCGTGACCTGAAATCCTCCCTTTTCAAGCCGCTTTTTGTAGTCTGTCCCATATACCCGCAAATGGTCGTTCTGACCAAAAGCTTTCTCTCGTTCTGATGGACTCGCGATGCTTTTATCTTCAAAAGTAGTATCGCGGGAAACATCTATGGGCGATTGAATGATGCCCCATCCACCTGGTTTTAAAACCCTGTGAAGTTCGCTCATGCACCGAATGTCATCTTCCACATGCTCCATCACATGATTACAAAAGGCAACATCAAATGCCCCTTCTTCAAAAGGAATATCGTGCAGGTCCATTTTAACTTTAGCCAGCGGAGATTCGATATCTGCTGTAATGTACTCCAGATTAGGCAAGGCTTCAAACCTCTTAATGAAGCAGAGCTCCGGAGCAACATGCAAAACCTTTAGTGGAGCTTTTAAAAAATTTGTTTTGTTCTGTAAAAAAAGCCACATCAGCCTGTGTCTTTCTAAAGTCAGGCAGTTGGGGCACAAAGCATTTTTACGCGGCTTCAACCTGCCGTAAGGTAAAAATTTTCGAAATGTGTTTTTACACAATGGACATTCCACTATATTGCCTTTGTAGAACACCGACGCGACTTTCAGTACAAAGTGACTGAATAACTGCAAGTATTTCCGGGGTACTTTTCTAATAAAAAAACTGATGATATATTTCACAGATAGTTTTTTCTGAGTTTAAAAAGATATCCCTGTATAATTAAATGGGGTGATCTGCAGCAGTTCCTGACGTATACTTTCGCTTACAGGTAAACTCTCCACAAATTCTTTGATGGTTGCCTCTGTTACTTTTTCATTTTTTCGTGTGAGTTCTTTTAACGCTTCATAAGGCTTTGGAAATCCTTCCCGCCTCAGGATCGTCTGAATTCCTTCAGCAACCACCGCCCAGTTGTCTTCGAGATCTTGATTGATCGACACGTCATTTAATTCCAGTTTCGACATGCCCTTTTTCAGCGACTCCATCGCAATGACAGTGTGAGCAAGCGGAACCCCAATATTTCTTAAGACAGTTGAATCGGTGAGATCTCTCTGCAACCTGGACACCGGGAGCTTAGACGATAAATGCTCAAAAATAGCATTTGCTATTCCCAGGTTGCCCTCTGCATTTTCGAAATCGATCGGGTTGACCTTGTGGGGCATGGCTGAAGAGCCTACTTCTCCTTCTTTAATCTTTTGCTTGAAGTACCCCATAGAGATGTATTGCCATATATCTCGTGCAAAATCGACATATATATTGTTAATCCTTTTCAAGTTGTCGAAAAGAGCGGCTAAGTTGTCGTAATGTTCTATTTGGGTGGTAGGAAAGCTTCTTTCCAGGCCAAGATAATTTTTTACAAAGAGATTGCCGAAATTATTCCAATCAATATCAGGGTAAGCCAGATGATGTGCATTGAAATTGCCAGTGGCACCGCCAAATTTTGCCGAGTATGGAATGTGAAGCAATAAGCCCAGTTGACGGTTCACCCGCTCATAAAATACCATCAGTTCTTTTCCCATACTCGTAGGAGATGCTGGCTGTCCGTGCGTACGTGCCAGCATAGGTTGATTCTTATGCTGAATCGCAAGTTCATACATAAGGTCCTGTACTTCCTCCAGAATCAGCAAAAGCGATTCCAGCATTCCCTCCTTTAATGATAAGGGGATGGCGGTGTTATTTATATCTTGAGAAGTAAGACCAAAATGAATGAATTCTTTATATTCACCTAAACCAACTTTATCAAAATACTGCTTTAAATAATATTCAACCGCTTTTACATCGTGATTGGTTGTTTTTTCTATTTCTTTGATTTTTTTGGCTTCTTCTTCATTAAAATCCGCTAGTACTTTGCGTAGTTCATCATACTTTTCGGTACCAACTCCTTTCAATTGCGGAAGGGGAATCTCGCACAGTGCTATGAAATATTCAATTTCCACCTTAACCCGGTAGTATATCAGCCCATATTCCGAAAAAAATCTGGCAAGGGGGGTAGTTTGCCGTCTATATCGGCCGTCAACAGGTGAAATTGCCGTAAGCTCTTGTAAATTCATGAAATGCAGATTTTGATTATTTGAAGGTGCAAAAATAGCAATTTATATTGAATCCTCTTTGGTTTGGGGTACAAAGGATGCCGCCGGGAAATGCAGATTTCTTTTTCTTCAACAGATTTAAATACTTTTACTAAATTTGCTTCTTTGTTGCCAATTTAAAGAATTCTGAAGTAGAAACAGCCTTTGAAGCTTTTTCGTAATTTGCAGTTAAACCAGAAAACGGATTTACCTGTTATAGTAAAAGATGAGGATTGAAGTAGATTACGGAAAGCCCTTAGGAATGAAAGCACCATAGATTATATGTTCAAATTTTTCAAGAAAGAAAGCGTCGAAAAAAAAGCGGATCAGAAAAGTCAGAACCTGCATTATTATCAGTTGAAGGTGATTGAAATTATCAGAGAGACTTCAGACGCTTTTACAATAGTATTTGAAGCCCCCGAAGGTGGCATGTATTATAAAGCGGGTCAATTCCTCACGCTGATTTGCAACATCAATGGCGAAGAGGTACGGCGCTCTTATTCTTTGTGTACTTCTACATTGGTAGATCAAAATCCGGCGGTGACTGTGAAGAGAGTGGAGGGGGGCATAATGTCGAATTATTTGGCAGACTCGCTCAAGGTGGGAGATACCATTAAGGTAATGGAGCCAATGGGTAAGTTTACTACTGACGTTGATTCGGGAAATAAGCGGCATCTGGTTTTATTTGGGGGCGGCAGTGGAATTACGCCGCTACTGGCTATTAGTAAAGAGATATTGTACGGAGAGCCGCAGAGTATAATTTCGCTGATATATGCAAACCGTAATATAGACAGTATTATTTTTAATGAAAAGCTGGAGGTGCTTCAAAGGGATTTTGAAGGCAGGCTTCATGTTATTCATATTCTTGATGATGCACCTTTAAACTGGCAGGGACCTTCCGGATTGTTGAACCCGGAAAAGCTGAAGGAGTTAATGGAGCGGATACCGGATTGGGGTATTGAAAAAACCCAGTATTTAATGTGCGGCCCGGAGGGGATGATGAATAATATAGATACGATTTTGGCTACGTTGAACATTCCCAAAGAAAAAATTTTCAAGGAGAGCTTTGTAGCAGGAATTACACACAAAAAAGAAGTAATAGTTGAGGCAGAAAGTGATGCGAAACCACGGGCTCATGAAGTAACGATCATTTATGATGGTGAAGAGTTCAAGTTTACGGTTGAGCCTGATAAAACAATTTTAGAAACGGCTCTTAGTAAAGACATCGATTTGCCCTACTCCTGCCAGAGCGGCTTGTGTACGGCTTGTCGGGGAAAATGCCTGTCGGGCAAAGTAAAGTTGGATGAGGAAGAAGGCTTATCGGAAGCGGAGCTCAGCGAAGGCTACGTGCTTACATGTGTGGGGCACCCTTTAACAGATGATGTTGTGATCGAGATTGGCTAGTTTATGGTTCACGGTTCACGGTTCATGGTTCATGGTTCATGATTCATGGTTCATGGTTTAAGGTTGAAAGTTCAAAGTTTGAGGTTCAAAGTAAGGTTTCTAGAGGCTGGGGCATTTCACGGTGGTTCTTGTTCAGGTGCCATCAGTTCCCTATTGGTATTCGGAACATACTTGTACCCCAAAAACTCTAAGCAGGCTTCTCTAGTCCCTATGCTTTACAAACATAGGGCCTATCTATTGAAATTCTATTGGGATGGTAACCTTCGTCCGGTCCCACATCATCACCATACTGACGTTTTGCTTCCCTTGTTCAAACTCTATTGTGAACGGTTCGTAGACGGTTTCTATTTGCGTGGAGGGTACATCAAACCGTAGTACATCAAATTCAGGATTGTACTTATAAGCACCCCATTGGCCCAGGTCACTGTTCAGGATAATCGTCCATCTGCCTTCGCGAGGAATGGTAAACACACTATAGGTTCCTGCTGCCAGTTTTTCGCCTGCAATTTCAATCGAATTTGTCACCGTAAGCTCCGTGGCCTCGTTAGCACCTGTTCGCCAAACTGAATCGTAGGGAACAAGATCCGGATTTCCGAACACTTCCCGACCTCGTTTGTGGGGTCTGCTATAGGTTACTTTTATGTAGGTATCTTCGTATTTAAATGTGACCATTTCCAGGGGAGATGGCCTCAATTTCAGAGCTTCCTGGGCAAAAGAATCATTGGATAACAGGCCAATTATCAGGAGTACACATAAATTAAAAGTCAGTAGTTTACCGATCATAGCGACGATTTTCTTTAATTTGGTTTAATTTTACTAAAAATTGGTGGAAAATTTAGATTTACGAGATAGTAACGCTAATCTAAAGAAAAAATTTGATGTAAGAGACATTAGATTAACGAGGTATAAGAACAAAATTATGGAGCGCCCCGAATTCGACGACATATTTATGGAATTGGCTGTGAACCTGGCGAAAAGGTCACACTGCATTAAGCGCCACGTGGGGGCAGTCTTGGCAAAGGACACACGGATCATTTCGATTGGCTATAATGGCCCGCCTGCCGGAACGCACAATTGCGATGAGGAGTGGCCGGATACAGGATGCTCACCTGATTTAAAAGGGAGCTGTACGTTGGCAATACATGCTGAACAAAATGCAATTCTTTTTGCCGTGAAAAACAAGGCGTCCGTAGAGGGTTCAACTTTATATGTGACACTTTCTCCCTGCCTGGCTTGTGCAAGAATCATCTTCAGTATGGGTATTGAAAAGGTAATTTACTTAAATTCTTATGCGGCCTATAAAAACCTACCCGTTGATGAAGGAATTGAATTCTTGAAGAGATTTGGGGTAGAGGTATTGCAATACAACGGCAGGCTAACAAACGTAACCTATATGATCTGATAACATTTATAGGTTCCTAAAAGACCTCACAAGCAGCACTTTAGAGACAATAGTTTTCTTATATAAACATAATGGACCCACATACACTGTTATTTATAATTCTCACGATCATTACTTTAAATTTCGTTCTGGAGCAATGGCTGGATTATATTAACCTCAAAAAGCAAAGTGCTACATTGCCGGTTGAGCTGAAGGATATTTATGATGAAGAAGCATATGCCAGATCCATGGCTTATCAGAAGGCACAGACGCGATTCTCCATGCTTACTGCCTCGCTGAGTTTTGTGGTGTTTTTTGCATTGGTATTCAGTGGTTTTTTTGGGGGATTAGACTCCTGGTTGCGAGCACATCTAGCCAACGAGATTGTGATTGCCCTGGCATTCTTTGGAATTCTGTATTTTGCTTCAGACCTGTTAAGCCTTCCATTTCAGTTGTATAACACCTTTGTGATTGAAGAAAAATTTGGTTTTAACCGAACGGATGCGAAAACCTTTGTGGCTGATAAGGTAAAAGGTTATCTGGTGACTGTGATTTTAGGGGGCGGATTGCTCACGCTTTTCATTTGGCTGATTTTGGGCATCGGTGCTTCTTTCTGGTTATACTTTTGGGCGATCAGCGCAATTCTGATGGTTTTATTGAACATGCTGTATACAAGTATTTTTGTGCCACTTTTTAACAAATTGACGCCACTGCCTGAGGGAAACCTAAAAACCGCAATTGAGAACTACGGTAAACAGGTGAATTTTCCCATCGATAATATTTTCGTCATAGACGGCTCCAAAAGATCAACCAAAGCAAACGCCTTTTTTTCCGGGCTTGGGAAAAGGAAAAAAGTGGTATTGTACGATACGTTGATTGAGAACCACAGCGAGGGAGAATTGGTTGCGGTGCTGGCACATGAAGTAGGCCATTATAAAAAGAAACATATCATTTTTGGGATGTTTTTGTCTATTGCGCAGGTGGGAGTGATGTTATTTATCCTCTCTTTCTTAGTTTTTAACCCATCCCTTTCGAAGGCTTTGGGGGCTGAAGCACTTAGTCTACCAATTAATTTGATGGTTTTTGGAATTTTATACTCGCCGGTTTCTATGCTTACCGGACTGATAATGAACGCTGTAAGCAGGAAAAATGAATTCGAAGCGGATGCCTATGCAACAAATACTTACAGCGGACAAGCCCTGGTAAACGCTTTAAAAAAGCTATCTGTTAATAATCTTAGCAATTTACTGCCGCATCCTTGGTATGTAACCTTCCATTATTCTCATCCTCCTTTACTCAAAAGAGTGCAGGCGATCAATGCTTTAAGTAATAAGTAAAGTACTGTTAGTTTAATATTGATATTAGATAGGTAAGTTTTCTCATTGAATTGTTCGAATAGGTTTTAGCATATCCCCTAATATTACGGGATTAAAATTAAGTCTATTTAAATTATGAAGAAATATTACTATTCCATAGTCTTTATTTTATTATCCTTTTTCGCTCTTAATCCGGTAGTAGCCCAGGACCTACAGGCCCAGAGATATCGTGCTGATAAATTTTTTGAAATTAAAAATTACGCCGAAGCCAGGGGTATATATGAGGAATTGATTGCCTCCGGACAGAATGATCCACTCCTTCAATACAAGACAGGGGTGAGTTATTTAGAATCTAACAACATCCAGCTTCAGCTAAAGGGCATACCTTATTTGGAACAAGCTCAAAAAAGCAAGGACAAAAGCATTCCTGGAGAAATCAATTATTACCTGGGAATGGGCTATCATAAGGCCGCCGAAATTCACAAAGCTATAGAACATTTAACCACCTATAAAAAATCATTGACTGCGAGCGAGAAAGCAAAGTTAGCCGCGACAGAGCGATTGATCAAGCAAGCGCAAATTGCCCTGGCCCAAATGAACCAGGTTAAATCATACAACATAAAGAGACTTGGCAACACCATTAACTCTGAATACACCGAATACAACCCGGTAGTGATGGCAGACGAGAGCATGATGGCATTTACCGCGCTAAAACCAGCGCCGGGAAGGTCAAAAAACTCAAAAGAAATGGTTGAGAATATTTACTTAAGCTATAATGAAAATGGAAGCTGGTCGCAGCCAAAGCCCCTCGATGTAAACACGAAAACCAACATCGGGACAGCCGGCTTATCTGCAGACGGACGTCAGATGATTATTTTTATCAGCAGCGGTAATAATACGGGTAGCTTATACACCATAGAACGCAACGGCGATAAATGGTCAAATCCCTCTCCTCTGGGAAATACCATTAACTCAGGCTATCTGGAAAGTACAGCGAGTATTACCCCTGATGGAAAGATCATTTATTTTGCCAGTAACAGAAGGGGAGGAGCAGGTGGAATGGATCTTTATAAAGTAGAGAAAACCAAAAACGGAACCTGGGGCCCGGCAGTTTCTTTAGGCGCTGCAATAAATACGCCTGCAAATGAGGACGCGCCTTTTATACACCCTGATGGTAAAACCCTGTTTTTTACATCCGATGGCGATGGAACAATGGGCGGAAAAGATATTTTTAAGACAGAGTTTGTGAACGGTACCTGGGAAAAACCAGAAAATATGGGATATCCTGTGAACACCGTGGCTGACGATAGCTATTTTACTTTGACTGCTGATGGAACGAAGGGGTTCTTCTCATCAGACAGGCCTGGAGGCTTGGGCGAGCAGGATATTTATGCTTTTGATATGCCTTCAAAGCTGGTAAATGTGCCATTGACTATGATAAAAGGAAAGATTCTGGCAGGAGAATCAGGAGAGCCGGTTAACACCGAAATTAAAGTGATAGATGTTGATAACGGACAAAAGGTAGATTATGTATATAACCCGGATAAGGAAACCGGAAACTATCTGATCATACTTCCTCCGGGCAAAAATTACGATATGATTATTGAAGCTGAAGGCTTCCTGCCTTATACGATTAATATTAACATTCCTGATCAAACCTATTTTTATGAGCTGTATCAAAAAATAAATTTAAGTCCGATCACACAGTTTGAAAAAGTAGTTGGACAAAAAGTGTCTGTGACCAATGCTTTTTATGATACAAAACAAGAATCCAATGCGCTTCCCCGGCAGGCAAATGAGAGCATGCTCATAAAAAACGACAGCATTGATGTATATGCCATGATGGGGGATATTATTTCTGCATCAGATGACGAAGCGCTTGATTATTTGCTTGAACTAATGCAAATGGTAAACCCAATCGAGAGGGTGTCATTTGATTCTGATAAAGCAGAAGCTATTGAGTCGGTTTATTATTTCGAAGAAAATGAGACGGCCCTTCAGCAAAAAATTGTGGCAAAAGATACCATATTTACGCTACCGACGATCTATGTCACGGAAGAGGCGGCTATTCAGAAAGCTGAAAAGACACAGCCTGTGACGTATGACAAAATTGTTCTAAACAAAATCTACAAGTTTTACTTCGACGTGGATAAAAGCGACATCAACCCGAAGTTTAACAGCCAACTGGAAGAAGTCTTAAAATTGTTGAAAGGCCACGAGACCTTAGCCATAGAAATTTCCGGTTTTGCCTCAGCGGATGGGAATGACGAGTACAACAGGAAAATATCAAATGAAAGGGCCATAGCGGTGTTGACTTACTTTAATGAAAGAGGAGTTAGCAGAAGGCGGATCATCGCGAAGGGATTTGGTTCTTCATCTGACGTTTCTTCCAAAGAAGAAGGCAGGCGCGTAGAGGTGAAAATAGTGGACGTAAATATTTTATAAAGTTTTAACCGGGGCTTAGTCAAATCGGATTACGGCAGGTGATTCTAATTTGAAATCATCTTGCCGGCCTGAGCCCGTTCCGGAGATATTCAAATCGAGCGAGGATTCATTGATGGGTACCTTGGGATAGTACCCCAGTCGGATCTGAAAAGTGTTGAAGGTTAGATTGTCGTTTCTTATCCTTAAACCCAGGCCAAAGCCTGAATAAAAATCTCCCTGAAAAATAGGAGCTTCTTCGCTGATCAGAGCGAGGTCTGCAAAGGCAAAAAAAGCAAATTGAAACCCCACGGGCTGTAGTGGAGTAAAGACCAGCGTCTCTATGTTTGCCGTTAGCTTGTTATTTCCCCTCAAAAATACGCTGCTCAAGCCCCTGATACCCCGGGAATCGTTGATGGTGATGAACTCGTCTCTGAATCTTCTGAAGCCTCTGGTGTATTCCAACTTTAAAAATTGCCGTAAAGCATATTCTCTGATATGGTATAACTGGCTAAAGCCATTTGCTTTTATATTCAAAATGCCTTGTTCATAGCTACCGTTTCTCAAATAGCCCCCAAGGTTTACCTGCCCATATAAAAACCCTTTATTTTTCAGGATTTTACCGGTCGACAAACGCATACCCGTATAGTAGCGGTTGTAAAATTCACCATTTTCTATACCACCGGTCAACTCATACAATGCTCCCTCCGGAATATCTTCAGTACGTCCGAAGCCGTAGATATAATGACCCTTATAATATTCCATCTTAGAAATGCCTATGCTGCCGAGAACCAGGTTACTGCTGTGATAATCCCGGTTGGTATCAGCTTCCACCAGCGGCCTTTCAATAAAATTCCTGCGGGTATATCTGGCTGCCACTGTAATTTGAGGCCTTTGGTCGCTTTCATTGTTCAGCATAAACGACCTTCCAAACCAAAAATCCTGTAAAGCAAATTTAAATGGAAACTGCAAAATGGTGCTGTCCTCCTGAAAAATTTCACGTCTTAACTGCTGATGGCTTATTTCAAGTCCACCCGCGTACTTCGTTTCCGGCGTAAAAAATTCTCTGTAAAACCTTAAGCTGTAGATATTATCATAATAAGTATTTGAATAGCGGACTTCGCTGGTGATGAAAGAACCATACAAATTAGGAATTCGATATATGCCCTCGTAACCCCATACCTGACTTTTATCAGGCCTGATGTAGAGGTAATTATCCAGTTCATGTCCGAGTCCGAGAAGATTTCTGTCATCTATTTGCAACCTTCCGCCTGTGAATCCATTGGGACTAAAATCTGCCGAGATGGACCAGATGTCCTTTGTGATTACGATGATGTCTACCGTATCGCTGTCCACATCCCTGGGAGTCAGTGTAATCCGAGAATCTTGTATGAATGGTAGTTCCCTTAATAATCGCTCGTTATCAGCCAGTTGGAGCGGATCAAGCACATCTCCTTTCTTGATCAACAGGTTTTTTTTAATGACTCTGCTCCGTGTATCGATATGAAGATTATTTCCTGTATTCACAATCCAGGAATCAATTTGCCGGGTTGTATCCTCTATGTTCGTTCCAAAAACATTAATCTTCTTGATTCGGATGTTCCCGATTATCTTTCCTTTAAATGGAATGTAGGGGTTCTCGCTCTTTTCGGCATCCTCGGCTGCAACCTTGCTTTCACCTGGAGGATCAGTAAATATTAAATCATAAAGTCCCCTGGTGACCTTTGTTTTGTAGAATTGCTCTTTCAGGTTTTGATAAAATTGAACTGTTTTTTCGCTGGGAGAGGTGTTTACAATATATTCAATGGAGTCTGCAATGATGAGTGTAGTGTCCTTTTTTATATACAGCGCGCTATCGGCAATGGTGATAATGTAATTTTTTTGAAGAAAAACGGTGTCATAGCGATTGATCGTTGAATCCTGCACCTGCGCAAAGAGGGAAGGGGCACAAAGTGTAAAAATTAGGATCAGAAAATATACCTTCAGCAACAACCAGAAATTTTAAATTATAGCACCTTCAAAATACAAAGTGATTTTAACTCTTAAAATACTAAGTAAAGTGATGCCTGCATAATCTAACAGCAAAATTTATGCTATAAATCCATGGTTGAGGAATAATAAATGCGAAGGAATCATAAGTGGCACGCTTTTTACATCTGTAATGAAGCGCACATAAGTCAATTTTATATGTATTGAATTGTGCTAACCTTTGTATGAGTGAGTATTAAAAATGAAGATTTATAAATATATAAAAAGTCAAAAGCCGGGAGAGATATACGTGCATTTGATTTTAATGCTGTTATTATTGGTTTTCGGCATTTGTATAACCAATGCGTTCCTTTAATCCCTCCCCTTCAATCACCTGAAAATCCTCAGGTCATGAAACCATGCTTTTCTTGCTGCATTTCTCCAATCGCCTGCTATAGAAAATCCACATCAAGATTAAAAGGCGATTTCATCAGTAGTGTTAACGCGTCGGTAACGGTCATTCCTTCGAACAACACCTTATGAAGTGTTTGCGTAATCGGAGCGCGTACATTGTAGTAGGCAGCCAGCTTTCTAACAGTTCGAATGGTATTTACCCCCTCTGCAGTTTCTTCCATTGTATCAAGAATATTTTCGAGGGAATCTCCCTGAGCTAACCTGTAGCCTACAGTAAAATTCCGGCTGTGTGTACTGCTACAAGTTGCTACCAGGTCACCTACGCCTGCAAGCCCTATAAACGCCTCGGTATTTCCACCCAGTGCTTTTCCAAGATAAATCATTTCTACCATGCCCCGGCTGATTAACAAAGCGCGCGCGTTTTCACCAAGCCCCATGCCACTTAATGCACCCGATCCAATGGCTATTATGTTTTTAAGCACGCCGCAAAGCTCTACACCAATCAAGTCTTTACTGCCATAAACCTGAAATCTATCGGTGCGCAGTAACCTTTGCCCTTCCTTGATTACCTCATTAAACCTGCTCGCGACCACTGTGGCTGCCGGTTGCTTATCCACCAGCTCCTTCGCCAGGTTAGGGCCTGCCAGGCAGCCTACCCGCACCACCACGCTCTCTTCCCGGATTACCTCACTCATGGTCCTTACCAGCTTCCTATTCAATGTCTTCTGGTTTAGGGCGGCGGGATCTTTCAAATCGAGGCCCTTTGTACCATGGATAAGAATGTGATAGGGATGCAAAAAAGGTGAAAGGTTCTTCATCATTTCCCTGAAATTGGCAGAAGGAACTACGGGAAAAATAATATTGCATCTCTCAGCTACTTCCTGAAGGGCCGTGGTAAGTTCAATTTCCGGATTTAGTTTCCCTTCTTTTTGGGTCTGATCTTTCTTTAAAGCCTCGATGGCTTCAGGCGACCTGGCATATAACAACACGCGGGTGTTTTCAGCAAGTATATTTGCTACGGCCGTCCCAAAGCTTCCTGCTCCTATAACCCCGACGATCTTACTAGATGTATTTTTCGAGGTCATATCCGTTCATTCTGTTGTGATAGTAATACAATGTGTTCAAGTCTTCAGTGATTATGTCGCCTTTCCGGTTTTTTACCACCGGGCGTCTTACATGATACATTCCTACATTGAGGAGGCCGTGGTCTATTACCTTGTCGACTTCATCAAATATATGAGGAGCAATTTTTACCTGGTCCTCTTCCTGAAGTTTAATGGCCCCGTTTCGAACCCGCTGAAAGACGGTTTTAAATTCGTCATATTGGATCACCTGGTCTTCTTCAGGAAGCCTCAGGAAGTTGAAAAGGTCCAATTTTTCGTGTCTTTTTTTTAGGATCTGGAAAGCGGTAAATGCTACAAGGTGGCTGGAAAATATCCGATTTATTTTATAGTATTCCTTCACTATGGACTTACAAAGCATTCGGGTATATTCCTCGTCCCGTTGTTTGTCTTTGGTAATCACTCCATTGGAAGTAAAATAATCCATGGTGTTGATTAGTCTACCCTGCTTATCAATACTTCTGCCATCATCATCAACGTAGTTTCCGAGGATGTCCATTCCGCGCCCAATGGAAACCGAAATATCTGAACCCTTGGTAAAGAATTTTACAAGAAAAGCCAGAATTTTGTACGAGTTGGAGAATTCGTCGTTCTCTACATAATACCGCTCCTGTCCTTTTAGTGCCAGGTATTCGTTGATCAAACTTGGCGCTTCCAAAACAAAGTGATAATTGATCACCACGGGTACTATAAAAACCTTGTTATTTTCTTCTGTAGGGGATTCCTGGAAATTAAGCCTTTGTGCTTCCATCGCAGTTCCCAGAAGGCCTAGCTTGAGGCGGTTGTCGATTTTCCCCGACCTGGAACGGGTTCCTCCTGGAAAGAATAAACTGTGACAACCTTTCTTAATGGCCTGGCTGGAATAAGTTTTTAGCGTTTCCAGATAGAGCAGGTTCTTTTTTCTTCTGTCTATCTTGTAGGCTCCGAGGCTGTTCATAAAGTATGCAAACAGCTCGATGTTGAACAGGTTGAGGCCTGCTCCATATACAAAAGGGGGCATGCCGAGCGTGTGGATTACCCATCCAATCAGAATAGAATCGAGATTGCTAAAGTGGGTAGGAACCATTACAATCGTGCCTTTTTGTGCCAGGCTTCTGATATGGTCGGTTTCGCCTACAATATTGATCTTGTCCTGAAGCGTAAATTCCTGGCTCCAGAGAGAGCGAAAACCCTTAACCCGAGAAGCATTTAACAACCTGGCGAAGCCAAATGTGATAAAGGTTCGGGCCAGTCTGTAGGAAGAAGGCTTGAAGTGTCCCGCTATTTCATAGGCATAGCGCCGGATAATGCTATCGACAATTTCCTGGATCTGTTTGTCTTTGTCCCTCGTTTCTCCATTGCCGGATATATTTACCAGTTTGGTTTTGATTTCTTCCCAGTAGATGTGTTCATCTTCAGGATCGACCTTCCACGGGTTTTGTTTTATTCTTAACTTTTCCTTGAAAAGGGTTAGCTCTATTTCTTCAATTAACGCATTTCTGTTTTTTGTGATTTTTTTTACCTGGTGCTTCGTCTCTTTTATTACACTTTCTATGAACTTCTTCCTGTTTCTGCTTAACTGGAAGACCGGCCAATCCCTGGTTCCTGGCAATAGCGGTTTGTATCGTTTTTTTGTATTTATAGTGCCATCTGGCTTCATATGCGCTTTTTGATAAAACTTCAATAGTCAAATATAGGACAAAGCTGTAAGATTAAATAATGCCTCCGATACAGTTGGTATACAAAGTGGCTGATAGTGAGCTTGAAAACAAAAAACAATTTGTTTTAGGGAATGTTAAAAAACATGAGTAGTCACATTTTATATCAAACGAGTATTATGGCAACATCGTCAAACGTCGCAAAAAAATTGATCCAGTCTCACTTGTTAAAGGGTGAAATGATACCAGGTACTGAGATAGGGATCAAGATCGATCAAACGCTCACCCAGGATGCCACCGGAACCATGGTGATGTTGGAGTTGGAAGCTATGGATCTTAAAAAGGTGAAGACAGAGGTCTCGGTACAGTATGTTGATCATAACCTACTTCAGACGGATTTTAGAAACGCAGATGACCATATTTTTCTTCGGACAGCCGCTCAAAAATTTGGTATATGGTACAGCGGGCCCGGCAATGGCGTAAGCCACCCCTTGCATATGGAAAGGTTTGGAATACCTGGAAAAACCATGGTGGGATCTGACAGCCATACACCTGCAAGTGGTGCGTTGGGAATGCTGGCACTAGGAGCCGGCGGTTTAGATGTTGCTTTTGCAATGGCTGGCGAACCGCTTTATTTCGTGATGCCAAAGATATTGGGGGTAAAGCTCACAGGAAAGATGCCGGATTGGGTGAGTGCAAAAGATGTGGTATTGGAAATGCTGCGCAGGTATGACGTAAAAGGATGCAGGGGAATGATTATAGAGTATTATGGCCCGGGTTTGCAATACCTGAGCGCTATGGACCGGCACGTGATTGCCAATATGGGAACCGAGCTGGGCGCTACCACAACCGTATTTCCAGCAGACGAGATGATCAGATCGTTCATGGCCTCGCAGCATCGCGAGGATGAATTTGTGGAGTTGCTTCCCGATGAAAATGCTACTTATGATTTAGAAGATGAAATTGACCTATCAGCGTTAGAACCTTTGATTGCCCTCCCCAGTAGTCCCGGAAATGTGGTGAAAGTGAGAGAAGTAGAAGGCAAGCCTATTTACCAAAGTTATATTGGCTCTTCTGCAAATCCCGGCTACAGAGATTTCTGGATAGCAGGGGCGATTCTTAAAGGCAGGATGGCACACAGCAACGTTTCGTTGGATGTTACACCTACTTCAAGGCAATTGTTACAAAATCTCTCCAAAACTGGGGTGTTGCAAGATTTAGTTCAGGCCGGGGCGAGATTGCACCAGGCGGGCTGTATGGGCTGCATAGGCATGGGTCAGGCGCCTGCCAGTAACCGGATCAGCTTGAGGACAGTCCCAAGAAACTTTCCGAGTAGATCCGGCACGAAAGACGATATGGTGTATCTGGTAAGCCCTGAGACTGCAGCAGCTTCTGCATTGACGGGTAAAATTACAGATCCGAGAGATTTAGAAACCTTGTACAACATGAAATATCCGCAGTTTGAGCCGCTTGAAAAAGAGGATATCAATACGCAGATGCTCATTCCACCACCGGAAGACGGTTCACAGGTACAGATAGAAAAAGGCCCCAACATTCAGTCATTCCCCACTTTTGAACGCGTGAAGTCACACTATCGTTTGCCTGTCCTGCTAAAAATGGGGGACAATATCAGTACAGATGAAATTTTGAAAGCAGGGGCAGACGTGCTTCCCTTCAGAAGCAACATTCCCGAAATCAGCAAATTTGCTTTTATAGTTGTAGATTCGACTTATTATGACCGCGCTAAAGAGGCGCAGCAAGAATATGGTGGACACATCGTAGTGGCTGGTGAAAATTACGCGCAGGGTTCAAGTAGGGAACATGCTGCCATAGCGCCCAGATTCCTCGGGCAGGTATTGGTGGTGGCAAAAAGCTATGCACGGATTGGCTGGCAAAATCTGGTAAACTTCGGTGTGCTGCCTTTTCAGTTTGCCAACGAGCAGGACTATGATGATATTGAACAAGGCGATATAGTGGTTGTGAATGAGGTGGAAAAAAGCCTCAGAGGTGGCGAACCGGTGTACCTGGAGAATGAAACAAAACAAAAGCGCTATCTACTGAAACACGACATGAGTCAAAGACAAATTCAGGCAGCGGTAGAAGGAGGTATCATCAACTTCTTCAAAGCAAAGTTGCAGTCGGAGGAGTATTCGCATTCAAACAACTAACCTTGACTGGACATTGAATTAGTCTTTCTTCAAAGCCCTCAGGTGAGGGCTTTTACATTTGTAACAGCACCAATATTTAGCGGGCCATATAAGTGAGGGTACAAAGCTTCGTTTTCATAAACCATTTCATATTTTAGTTCGTGGGTAAGCTTC
This sequence comes from uncultured Roseivirgaceae bacterium, assembly GCA_964636035.1. Taxonomy (GTDB): domain Bacteria; phylum Bacteroidota; class Bacteroidia; order Cytophagales; family Cyclobacteriaceae; genus CAMPJM01. The sequence goes on along the minus strand of CAZWQB010000027.1, from coordinate 1,050 downwards.
AGCGGGTTAATTTCCAGAAGCAGGAGTCCGGATTGGTTTGGGTAGTGCCTGTTGAGCACAACCTGGATCTGATTTTTTCGGCACAAATGGATAAAGCCTTCTTTGGCAAGTGAATCCGCCCTGAAAAACGATTCCTCTTTTGCAGCCTCCCATCGGGATGCGTCAATGATGTGGTACACAGGTTCCATAGTGTCCGTAGATCTTATGCTTCTTTTGACAATGTATTCGTTGGTGAAGGCTACAAATTCTCTCAGATTTGAGCTGTAACTTTTAATGGGGAAGTCGCGATGAAAATCTTTGAAATTCAGAGTCAGCGCCTTAAATCCCAACCAGCCTATGTACACCAGCATGAGATTGAACATCAGCCAAATCAGAATTCCCCAGGGGTTAAAGAGGTTTTCCGATATGGCAATGACGCTTAAGGGAGCGAAAACTCCTCCAATGATCAAAGGGAGCATGTATTTCCTTTGGGTGAAAGTCAGTTTCTGGAGTTCATCCAACTGAAATGCGGCTATTTTGCCTTGTCTGACTATCGTTAGGAAATTCTCAGATAACAAACATTGGTTACTTTTGTCATTAACATTTCCCAGAAAGCAAATGGCCACTGGTGGTTCCTTCGGTAGATGGTGTTCCATGCTTGTTCTACAGATCTACCATTGCCTCAAACAGGTCTTGACGCATTTGCTCAAACCGAAGCAACACCTTGTCTATGAAGGGTGGTTGGGTGAGCATCAGCACGTCCTGTTCACCCGTTACATCCAGTTCACTGATTTTGTAGGTTTGCTCAATCGGACCCTGTTCAAATTTTAGCAGGAATTTACCGTTCCAGCTAAAAAGCGTGATTTTACAGGAAGGATGTGGATATTCCCCAATTACTCTCATGGTTTTGATTTTTAATTTGCCAATTGGATAATGAACCAGTTAAGGGTCGTGTTGATACTTATTATTATGATGTACTGCTACGACCTACGAATTTTTTACGGCACTCACTACCTTCATCTCGATTTTCTCACTTAGAGAGGCAGATACAGAACAATACTTTTCAACAGC
>CAZWQB010000026.1:0-23218 GCA_964636035.1 uncultured Roseivirgaceae bacterium | reverse complement strand
TATACAGATGAAAATATATAAAAATATAAAATACCTGGTACTTGCAGGGTTGCTAATATTCATAACCGCTTGCAAGGAGGATGAGATTGTTACAAACGACATACATCAAAGTCTTGTAAGGTCCGAAATCAATCCTCTTGAAAAAACCTCTGTTGAGGCCGGAACAGAATATACGATTTCAGGAACCAATCTGGATATCGTCACCAACGTAACACTGTCGGGAAATTCAGTCGAGATTATTTCTCAGGACGCAACAACGCTGACTTTTCAGGTGCCAAGAATTTTTGCTATTGGCCCTGTAAGTATTACTAATAAATACAAGCAGGTGGCGACCACCGAAGAAACCGTGGCTCCTATTTATGGAACCATTACTGTAGAAAGCTGGCCTGCTGAATTTGAAGTGGGGAAACCAATCGAATTAGGTGGTACAAATGTGCATCTTATCAATAAGCTGACGCTCACCATTACAGAAGTAAATACAGAATTTCATCCGGCCTCATTGGTGGGAACAACTTTTGAAACTGCTGTAAACGGCTCTTCTTCCAATGGCTCAACCATTTCTATTCCTACACGTGACTTCGCGATTCCCTATGGCGCTACTGTTGTTGCCACGGTTTCAGGTCTTGGAGCCATTGTTGGGAATGAGAATTCTCCACCCATTACTGCAATCAAACCAGTTGAAACTTTTGAAGCAGTAGACCCTGTTGTTCTTTGGGATTTTGAGGATGGCATAAATCCTTATAATGCTGTAAATGCTTCTGCTTCTATTAATGGGGGGACTGTAGGGCAGGCGCTAGGTGATGGCTACCTTCATATAAAGTCATCGAATGCCGATGGGGATTGGACAAAAAATTTTGGATCAATGATTACTGAAGAGATTAATTTGGGATCCCTGAATTTCAATAAGCCTTATATTTCATTTATGGTTAATACAGGTGGAGCAAGGGGTTATATGGATATGTGGATTACCCAGGGAGGTGTTGGTTATGAAGCTCATTTTAATAACGATCCTGATGATTACGCATTTGATACCGATGGTTGGGAGTGGAGAAGTTATACATTGACTCCGACTGATGCAGATGCTGGTGAATGGAAAACCGGAGGATTTGATCCTATGCAACCTTTTGTTTTAGAATTAAGACCGCGGTCTGGAAACATAAATGAGGGTAATTTTGAGTTGAACCTGGACCATGTGATGATCACAGATGGCCCCGTTCGACCTGTTGTTACGCAAAGCTTCGAAGGCAGTGTTCCTGGTTTTGGCTCTAAAAACGGGGGAACTATGGACGCAGTCCACCTAAACGATTATTTCCATTTCAGTTATAATGTTGCCGGTGGTTGGTCTAAGCAGGGAGAAGTGCTACTTGAAGGGCCTTTTAACCTTGGAGACATTGAGCAGCCTTACCTTAACTTCTGGATCAATACCGGTGGAGGAACAGCTTTCTTTCAATTGGTTACTTCTCAAAACGGTGTGACTTTCGGCCATGATCCTAATGGCTATGAGGTATTTGATACAAAGGGAGAATGGGAATTGATAACAATTAATCTTGCAGACGTTGGTTGGTCTAACTGGTCTTCTACAGAAGATTCCTTCGATCCGAGAGCGGTATCGGATTTCTTCCGGATTGATTTCAATCCGGGAAATCAGGCATCGGGGTTGTATGAGTTTAACATTGATGGCTTGATTCTTTCTGACGGGCCGATGTTCTACTATCCGGCTGATGAGGAATAGGCTGCAACAGATGAGCGAAGTCGTTTGAGTTGCGGCGGCTCTATGTGTTGATTTAAATCAAATTTTGTTTAGATTAGAAAGACCGGTTACAAATCGGTCTTTCTTTCTATTCATAGAACCTAGATAAAAAATGATATACATGCATAAAATTTTAACCCCGTTTATCTGCATCCTTGTATGCAGTTATAGCTTACACGGCCAGTCTGAGAAGGAATTGATAGACAGGCAGGCCACTAAGGAAACCAAAGCATTGTACAATAATCTTTTTACGATTGCCGAGCACGGCTTTATGTTTGGCCATGAAGATACGGATGCTTATGGCGTCGGTTGGTGGGCTGATGAAGGCACTTCCGATGTAGAAAAAGTATCAGGTTCGTATCCTGCAGTGCATGGCTGGGATTTGGGAAACATCGACAGAGAATTCAATATAGATACGGTTGATTTTGAAAAAATGAAGGGTTGGATGCGAGATACTTACAAAAGAGGCGGCATCAATACCATTTCCTGGCACATCACCAATTTGGTAAGCGGCAGCCACTCCTGGGACAAAACACCCGCTGTCAGTGCGATTTTACCAGGTGGCTCCCATCATGATACTTATTTAAAAAAGCTGAACCTGGTAGCAGATTTTCTGCTGGACCTAAAATCCGGCGCCAAATACATTCCTATCGTTTTTCGTCCGTGGCATGAGCATAACGGAGATTGGTTTTGGTGGGGAAAAGGCAATGCCTCAGAAGAAGATTATATCGCTTTATGGAGGTTCACAGTTGATTATTTAAAGAATGAGCGTGACATCCACCATTTAATTTATGCATTTTCACCTGATCGCAGCCGTTTGAATATCGATAGTGCTGCCGAAGCTTCATATTTATATGGTTATCCTGGAGATGATTATGTGGACGTGCTGGGTCTGGACAATTATTGGGATGTTGGCCACAGGTCGAATACGAAAAGTACTGAAGAACAGGCAAAAGATCTGGTGAAAAGTCTGCAACTGGTTTCCAAACTTGCCAAAGAAAAAGGAAAATTGGCGGCTCTTACTGAAACAGGATCTGCAGGTATAAGCAACCCAAAATGGTTTACAGAAGTTATTTTAAATCCCATCAAAAAAAATCAGGAAACCATTGACATTGCCTGGATGCTGGTGTGGAGAAACCGCTTTGCAGCAGAAGCGATGGCGCCTTATCCGGGACATCCCGCTGCGAATGATCTTATTAAATTTAAAGAAGACCCGATCACCATCTTTGAAGATGATTTAAAAAATACCTACAAGCCGAATAAAGTGATTATCAAATGATCCTCTCCACGATAGACATCACAATTATTGTCGTTTACCTCCTGCTGATGATTGTCATCGGCTTAATGCTCAAAAGACAGGCAGCAAAAAACATCAGCTCTTATTTTCTGGGAGGAAATACCCTGCCCTGGTATGCACTTGGTTTGTCCAATGCATCGGGCATGTTCGATATTTCAGGCACCATGTGGATGGTAACCCTGATGTTTGTGTATGGTGTCAAAAGCATGTGGATTCCCTGGCTGTGGCCGGTTTTTAATCAGATATTTTTGATGATTTACCTGTCCATCTGGTTGCGACGGTCCAATGTGCTTACAGGAGCCGAGTGGATCCGTACGAGGTTTGGTTCAGGAAGCGGAGCCAGCATGTCGCACATTATTGTAGTAGTTTTTGCCATTTTTAGTGCCCTTGGGTTTTTGAGTTACGGATTCATCGGGATTGGAAAATTTGTTGAAATATTCCTGCCATGGAACTCCATTTCGGCCTATATGCCTTTCGAGCTAAGTCCCGAGCAGGTGCCGAATTTTTATGGAATAGTAATTACCTCCATAGCCACCTTTTATGTGATAATGGGCGGACTCATGTCTATTGTGTGGACGGATGTGATACAATTTTTGATCATGACAGTCTCTGCCATTGTAATCGGAATCATTGCAATGAATAGGGTGAGTCCGGAAATGCTCAGTGAATTAGTGCCTGAAGGATGGCTGAGTCCATTTTTTGGATGGGAACTGGGTTTGGACTGGAGTGATTTGCTTCCTGCGGTAAATGAAAAAATTGCAGCAGACGGTTTTTCCCTCTTTTCCATATTCTTTATGATGATGTTGTTTAAAGGGATATTTTCCAGTATGGCCGGCCCTGCTCCCAACTACGACATGCAAAAAGTACTTGCCACAAAAACCCCTTCCGAAGCAGCTAAAATGAGTGGTTTTGTGTCGCTGGTTTTGTTGATGCCACGATATTTTATGATTACAGGTTTTGCAGTTTTGGCAATCGTTTATTTTAGAGAAGAATTCCTCGCCATGGGCAGTGCTGTCGATTTCGAAAAAGTGTTGCCATTGGCAATAGCGGAATTTGTTCCTGTGGGCTTGCTGGGATTATTGCTGGCAGGACTGTTGGCGGCTTTTATGTCCACTTTTGCTTCTACTGTAAATGCTGCTCCTGCTTATTTAATTAATGATATTTACTTAAAGTACATCAATCCCCAAGCCAGCAGAAAGCAGATTATCAATTACAGTTACCTGGTTTCTTTTCTGGTAGTGGTTTTGAGCACCGTAATTGGGCTGTATATCGAGGATATCAATACTGTACTTCAATGGATCGTTTCAGCGTTGTATGGAGGATATATCGCAGCCAATGTCCTAAAGTGGCATTGGTGGCGTTTTAACGGGCACGGCTACTTCTGGGGAATGGCAGCGGGAATTTTAGCCTCGATGGTTTTTCCTGTTATTTTTGAAGGAGTGTTGCCTCTGTATTATTTCCCGGCCACATTCCTGGTGTCTATATTAGGTTGTATCGGGGGCACTTATGCGGCACCGCCCGCAGATGAGCATACTTTGAAGAGCTTTTACCGAACGGTAAGACCTTGGGGTTTTTGGGAGCCTGTTCACCGGTTGGTGGTGCAGGAAGATCCTTCTTTTACAGGGAACAAAAACTTCAAAAGAGATGCCAGCAATGTGGTGGTCGGAATCATCTGGCAATCCTGCCTTACCATCATTCCTATCTATATTATTTTAAGGGAGGAACTGCCGCTTATTACCAGTGTGGCAATTTTAGGGATTACCATGTACATCTTAAAGAAGAACTGGTACGATCACCTTGAGAAAGAAGACAAAATTCTCGAGAAAGAATTAGAAAGCGGAAGTTTAAAAGACAAAGAAGCATTGGCAAATAGCAATAATAAGGTTTTAGATCAAACAGAAAAGAATCTTGGGATAAATTAAAGTAAAATGGGAAATAGCGCAGCATATCAAAAAAGAATAGAGCAATTATTTGTTGAACATAATCAACTCATCTCCCGAAAAAACGAAGCGGAAGCGGGTAATAATGGGGTATATCAAAAATATAAATACCCTGTGCTGACCGCGGCGCATACGCCGGTATTTTGGAGGTACGACCTGAATGAAGCAACAAATCCTTTCCTAATGGAGAGAATTGGCGTAAACGCCGCTTTTAATGCCGGAGCAATAGAATTTAATGGTAAATTTTGCCTGGTCGTAAGGACGGAAGGCGATGACAGGAAATCTTTTTTTGCAATAGCTGAAAGTGAGAATGGTGTCGATAATTTTAAATTTTGGGACCTACCCATACTGTTACCTGAAACACATGAGCCCGATGTAAATGTGTACGACATGCGGCTAACCAGGCATGAAGATGGATGGATATATGGTTTGTTTTGCACAGAAAGAAAAGATTTGAATGCTCCTCCCGGTGATTTATCCAGCGCCGTAGCGCAGTGTGGCATTGTTCGCACCAAAGATTTGAAAAGCTGGGAGCGTTTGCCTGATCTTCGAACACCTTCTTCGCAGCAAAGAAACTGCGTGCTTCACCCGGAATTTGTAGAGGGAAAGTACGCCATTTACACCAGGCCCATGGACGGTTTTATTGATACCGGCAAGGGAGCAGGCATCGGTTGGGGCTTATGTGAAAGCATGGAAAATCCGGTAATTCTGGAAGAAAAGATCATCGAAGACAGAAGGTATCACACCATCAATGAGGTAAAAAACGGACAGGGGCCTGCGCCTGTAAAAACGGAAAAGGGCTGGTTGCATCTTGCGCACGGTGTTAGAAATACAGCAGCCGGGCTGCGGTATGTTTTATATATGTTCATGACCTCACTGGAAGACCCCACCAAAATAATTCACCGACCTGCGGGGCATTTAATTGCGCCTAAAGGTGGCGAAAGGGTAGGAGATGTTTCAAACGTGGTGTTTTCGAATGGCTGGATAGTGAAAGAAAACGGCGACGTATTAATCTATTACGCATCGTCAGATACCCGGATGCATGTGGCCACGAGTACTATAGATAAGCTGGTAGATTATTGCGTAAATACTCCTGAAGACGGGTTAAGATCCGGAGCAAGTGTTAGCGCCAGGATCGATTTGATCCGGAAAAATCTACAAATGATGGGTTCAGCCGGACAATAGCTGCTTCAAGCCTCGTGCTTTTGCTGGATTGGAACTTCCGGGGCACAAGGCTTGATTTCACATACCTGCCCTCATGTATTTGTTTGAAAATCCAAATTTAATCTTTTATATCTCCTGACTTTTGTGTATATAGGGTTGCTGAACAAGTTATACCCTGCTGCATTTTTCTAGATTAATTTCGGTTGTTCTTTGGACTGACTGTAGTATGTTTTTACCGCCGTAATTAATGTCAGGAAATTAAAAAAATAGAAGCAGAGGTATAGCAAAGACCGTGAAGCGCTGTCTTAAACTTGGGATATTCATGTACAGTTCCTCTAAAAAATACCAGTTATCCAACATCCTTTATTTCCAACTGCTTATTTTGGTTCTCATATTTATAGCACAGGGGTCTCTGCTGGCACAGGGAGATCTTGTGGGGACGATCAACTTATCAAAAAAGACACATTCTGACTCGGTGAAGGTAGAGCAGGAGATGGCTACTTCCAGAGAAATCCACAATACCAACCATGACGAAAAATTAGAGTACGAACATGCTGAAAATGCTGTGGAGCTGGCAATGAATACGGGTAATCCGGAGCTTTATGCCCGTGCCCTGGACAACCTGGGGCTCCTTTACAGATATCATCAGAGATACGACGAGGCGGCGCCGCTGCACGTAAAGGCATATAATCTTGTAAAAACAGGTGATGAGCCTTTGCCGAAAATGATTTATTCAAATAATGCCGGAGTAGCGTTTCGGTATGGGCAGGAATACGACAAAGCGGTTTTGTTTTATATGCAGGCGCTGAAAGTAGCAGAAGAAGAGGAAGACCTAAGGAATATAGCCATAGCCTGTAATGGCCTGGGAAACACATTGCTTCATATACCAAAACGAGAAGACGATGCGATCTCCTATTTTGAACGCTCCCTGAAGGCAGAGGAAGCCCGTGAAAACTCGCTGGGAATGGCCATGAATTACTTGTCTATCAGCGACTACTATACCCAAAAGAAAGCCTATGAAAAAGCAAGGACTTATCTGAAAAAGCTGCTTGAGATTAATTTGGAGCGCCAGGATGAATTTGGCCTTGCCATTACCTACCAATTTTATGGTGTAAATTACCAGGAAGAAAACATAGACCTGGAACGTGCCAGATCTTATTATCTGCAATCGCTGAATTTGTACAAAAATCTTAAAAACTCGCAAAAGCAAGCGGAATTGCTCAAGCATCTTGGCGATGTAAGCTGGCTGAAGCAGGAAGAAAATGCCACGATTGACTATTACAATCAATCGCTTCAAATCGCCAGAGAAGTAAATAACAAGGGGCTTCTGATGGAAATTTATGGTGACTTATCGAAAGTTTATGAGGAGCGCGGCGCTGTTTCCAAAGCTTTTGAATTTTACAAGCTCTCCGAAGCCTACAGAGACAGCATAGCACTACGGGAGCAGGAAATCCAAATTGCTGCCATTGAAAAACGATTTGCGCTCGAAAAGAAGGAGTCACAAATAGCGCTGCTTCAAAAAGACAAAATAATTCAGGAAGCCTTGGTAACGAGTCAGAAGGAAACTATGCGCAGCCAGAAATTCTTCTTGATCCTCTTGGTCATTGGGTTGGTTGCAATTGGTGCCATTGCCACCATGCAATACAGAAATATTAAAATAAAAAAGAAGTCGAATCAATTGTTGCTTCATCGAAATCAACAAATATTAAGCCAGCGGGATGAAATTCTGATTCAGAAAGAGGAAATTGAAAAAGTGAACCAACAACTGGAAAAAGCCTTTGATGAAATACTAGACCAACGGGAAAAGAATGAAGCCAAAAGAATAAAGCTCTTAGAAAGTAAGTTTGAAAACAAGATTCAGTCGCTCACCTTGCAATCATTGGAGTCGCAAATGAATCCACACTTTCTGTTCAATGGCCTGAATGCCGTGCGGTGGTTGGTTGTTCAAAATAAGAAGGAGGAGGCCATGGAATACCTCAATACCTTTGCTCAATTGCTGCGTTCCAGCCTCACCAACAATCGCAAGAATGAAATTCCGCTTGAAGAGGAGTTGAAAACTACGGGTTTATATCTTGAAATTGAAAAGTTAAGGTTCAATAGCGAGTTTACCTTTGTGGTAAATATAAAACCGGGAATAGATGCTTCTAAAATAATGGTTCCGCCTAAAATTCTTCAACCGTTGGCTGAAAACGCAATTAAACACGGACTCTTGCCAAGTGATAATCCTGAAAAAAAGTTACTGATAAGGGTAGTGGAAAGCGAGGGAGATGTAACCATCCAGATGATAGACAATGGCAACGGCATAAAAGCATCTTATCAACAAAGTGGGGCACCAAAAGAGGATGGTACCCATTTGGGTTTGAAATTGATCCGGGAAAGGTTGTCGATTTACAATGCGCAGAATAATAATAAAATCTTCTTCAACATTGAACCTTGTCCCGCTGACGTTGGCTTCGAGTCCGGAACCGTGGCAGAAATACGGATTGTCAAAGAAGCGGATGAGGTTCTGGTAGCATCTGAATAAGCCGGTCTCCCATAATATCATCACCCATCAATTTCTGGATGATGTTGCAAAGACCATTCTCAAATGGGAAATTTGACATCCATCGATTTCCTGTTAATTCTATATTATTGTTTTATGAAGCATATCATTGAAGAAATGTCGCAGGTTCTGCGCGAGAACATTCTTGCTTTCTGGATTGAGAAAATGCCCGACCGGGTTCATGGAGGATTTATAGGCCGGATTGATGGAATGGATACACCCTTGCCTGATGCAGAGAAATCGGTAATTCTGAATACGAGGATCCTTTGGTCATTTTCGACCGCCTACCTTTTTACCCGGGATGAGGCGTGTAAATCAATTGCTGGAAGGGCCTACGACTACCTCATCAAATATTTTCTGGACCAAAAGCACGGAGGTGTATATTGGATGGTCTCGAAAGAGGGGAGTGTTGTGGATTCAAAAAAGCAAATTTATGCACAAGCCTTTATGATTTATGCCTTATCAGCCTGGTTTGAAATATCCAAAGATCAGAAGGTATTGAATCATGCCATCGACATCTTTGTATTAATTGAAGCGAAGAGTCATGATAAGGTGCATGGCGGATACCTTGAAGCGTATAGCAGAGACTGGCATTTACTGGAAGATTTGAGGCTAAGCGATAAAGATGCCAACGAAAAGAAGACCATGAACACCCATCTTCATATACTGGAAGCTTATACTGCACTTTATCGCGTGTGGCCAGATGAAACATTAAAGGAGCGGTTGATCGTCCTCACCGAATTGTTCCTTGTAAAATTTATCGACCCGAACGGGCATTTTACGCTGTTTTTTGATGAGAAGTGGCGAGCAAAATCGGACAAAATCAGCTATGGACATGACATTGAGGGAAGCTGGCTGCTGTACGAGGCTGCCAAAGCGATTGGTGACGAGAAGGTATTGGATAGGGTGAGGAAGGTATGTGTTTTAATGACAGATACTTTTATAAATGAAGGCGTTGATGCCCGATCTGCAGTCTTCAATGAGTCCGAACATGGCACCTACGACTACGAGTTTCACTGGTGGCCACAGGCAGAAGCCATGGTGGGTTTGGTAAATGCCTGGCAAATCACGGGAAATCAGCACTATCTGCAAATTATGGAAGGTGTGTGGGCGTTTATCAAAACAGCGATCATTGATTGGGATAAGGGCGAGTGGGTATGGGGAATTGATGGAGCAGGAAAAGTGATGCACCACGAAGATAAAGCAGGCCCCTGGAAATGTCCCTATCACAATTCGAGAGCCTTGATAGAGGTTATAAAGAGATTGGGAGGTTCTGCGCTATAATAGCTAAAGTGTATTGAATTAAGAAACATATCGGCTTTCATAAATTTTACAGTCGCGTGAGATACATAGTTGATGTAAACCTATGATGCCGTTTTGAGAATATGTAATTTCTGACTGGGGTTGCTGAAAAAATAAAACGAGTGAGAATCTACCCAGAGATCATTTTTCGGTCAAAAATAGATGTCAAAGCATTTTTGGTAAACCTTAAATAGTTACCAAACTAGAGTATTTATTACACGAAAAGCGTAAGCCTGCTGTTTATTTTCTTTCGTTTTCTGTAATTTAGCGTTGGTTAAAGTGTATATATGATTGAATATCGTCGGTTCATTGGTTGTTTGTTTCTTCTTTTTTTCTCCCTGCTTTCTTATGGACAACCTTCTCAATTATATCAAAAAGACATCATTTTTGAACACCCGGATGCAAGTTTAGGCTTGTCGGAGCAGTCTGTCAATGCCATACTTCAGGACCAGGATGGGTTGCTGTGGATTGGAACCTGGACCGGGTTATATTTATATGATGGCTATTCTACCACTGTTTTTCAATCTAACAACCAACTGCCAGGAGCCTTAAAAAGCAATAAAATCACAGCATTGTTTGAAGACAAGGAGGGAAACATCTGGGTGGGAAGCATGATGGGCGGCCTTTCAAAGTACGACAAAGATAAAAATCGTTTCAAGCAGTATCGTCATAGTGCACATGACCCGCGTAGCATAAGCAATGATAATGTTTGGAGCATTGTGCAGGATGAAACCGGAAGTTTGTGGATCGGAACAGAGAACGGATTGAATCGCTTTGATCCGGATACAGAAGAATTTGAGCATTATTTTTCCCTGGAAGATGACAGCGCCTCGCTAAGCTACAATTTCATTACCTCACTTTATTTAGATTCAAAAAGCAAGCTCTGGATTGGCACAGAAGATGGCGTGAACCGATTGGATCTTGCGGATATTGAGGGCGGTTTTACGCGGTTTCTTTATCATCAGGATCAAAAGAGCACGCACTTACATAACTATGTTTATAAGATTACCAGCTATTTTGATATTCATGAAAATGAAGTGATTTGCTGGAGTAGCAAAAAGGGCTTCAAGATGTTGGGTGAAAATCAAATTACAAACTATCAAATTGAAGGGAAACCGGCCAGCTTCAGTTTATTTAGAGATATTTATACCTATCGAAATCAAGGCGACTACCTGCTTCTAGGTTCTGAAATGGGACTCAGTATTTTCGATATTCATCAAAAAGATTTTACCTCATTTTTTGGTGACTACAATGAGACCGTGAATCTTAGTCACAATACTGTTTCTTCCATTTTTATTGACAGAACGGGCGTTTTGTGGGTAGGTACAAAAAAAGGAATTAATAAGTTTGATACCTATAACAATAACTTTGACCTGTACCCAACGAGCGCTTTTGATCCGAACAAAAGCATTATTACAGGGATTCAGCAAACGATTGATAGCAGGGTATGGATCAGTACGATGGGTGGTGGGTTGTACAATTTTAGTCGTAGTGCTACGGGATCATCAACGACATCAGATGCCTTTCAACAATTTCGGATACAGAGCAACCTGGAGAATGATTTTTCTAATTTTATTCAAAAGCTCCACGCAGACAAAAAGGGAAATCTTTGGTTAGGAACAGCGGGAGGTGGGGTGTATCGTTTAAATGTACAGGATATCTCTCCTGGTTCGAACTTGATTAGCAGCTATAACCACTACACCGCCAGTGGCAATGGATCCGGACGTCTTTCGGATAACTACATCATGGCCTTGGCAGATAGCCGGGACGATGGCATCTGGATAGGTACATGGAGCGAGGGTCTTAACAAAATTACGGCGAATGGCGAGGTGATGATTTATAACCATCCGGAGTTAATGACCATTCCGATAGTTTTTTTGCATGAAGAGCATGACGGCACCTTATGGATCGGCACAAGAGGAAGGGGATTGATGAGGGGTACTTTTGAAAATAATGAGCTGGTTTCTTTGGATGTTTTCAGACACAATTCCGGAGCAGGAGGAATAAGCAATGATTTTATCAATACACTTTTTGAAGACAGCAATGGAAAATTCTGGATAGGTACCGAAGGAGGACTCAATTTATTTGACCCGCAAACGGAGGAATTTAAATTGATAGGTCTTGATGATCAGACTAATTCAAAAGTAATAGAGGGAATATTAGAAGATTCCGCCGGAAATATTTGGCTGTCTCACTGGAAGGGGATTTCCGTCATTGATCCTACGCGGGAAAAGGATTTAATAGTCAATGAATTTGATGGCAGAGACAGGATTCAGGGTGGCTTTTTCTACAACAACGTATGTTTAAAAGACACAGAATTGAATCTTTATTTTGGAGGTGCAAACGGATTTAATATTATATATCCAGGGATGGTTCAAAAAAATCCTTTCCAACCGCAGATTGAATTGCGCGATTTAAAGCTCTTTAATACCTCCATCTCGTCAAATTACGAGCACAACGGACGCGTTATTTTGGAACAATCGCTCTCGAAAACAAAGGCCATAACCCTGAAACCTTTTGAGAATTCATTGACACTGGAGTTTGCGGCCATACATTTTTCTGTTCCTGAAAAGAATCAATATGCCTACAGACTAAAGGGATTCGAAGAGGAGTGGAATATTACCGATTCGGAAAGAAGATACGCTACTTATACGAATTTGCCGAGTGGGAAATATGTATTTCAGTTGAAGGCGAGCAATAGCGACGGGATTTGGTCTGATGATGTCAGGGAGTTAAATATCAACATTAATCCGGCTTGGTATAAAACCACATTTGCATTCGTGGGTTACGTCATCATCCTGATCTTTATTCTTTACCTCTTCAGAAGATTTATCATCATTCGGACCAATTACATCAATAATATTCGATTGGAGCGGGTAAACCGGGAAAATATGGAGCGCCTTAATAAAGCTAAACTTCAATTTTTTACCAATGTATCGCATGAGTTCAGAACGCCGCTTACTTTGATTTTGGGCCCCCTTGAAAAAATAATCAATTCAGGAGAGGGAGGTAATCTGTTGAAAGATCAGTTAAACATCGTGAACAGGAATGCACAGCGGTTACTGCGGTTGGTTAATCAGTTACTTGATTTTCGAAAGGTTGAAGCGGGGAAGTTAAAACTGAAAGTAGCCGAAGGAGATATTGTGCAGTTTCTAAAGGAGGTGAAACTTTCATTTGAAGGCATAGCGCAGCAGAAGAATATCAAACTTAGCTTTAAATCATCTTCTGAGAAGATTCCCTTGTATTTTGATAAAGATCAGTTTGAAAAGATTTTCTTTAACTTATTATCCAATGCATTTAACTATACCCCGGAGGGAGGGGCTATAATGCTCGAAATCAGGGAAGAGGGTGACAAAGTCACTATTCAGGTAGAGGATAATGGAGCGGGAATAAATCCGGAGAATTTTAAGAAAATATTCAGGAGGTTTTATTCTGATGAAGAGACGCTGCACCACGGAATAGGCATAGGCCTGGCGCTCACGAAATCGCTGGTGGAATTGCATCACGGTAAAATTGACGTGGAAAGTAGAATTAATGAGTTTACACGCTTCAGTGTTGTGCTGCCCGCGGGTCGTGGGCATTTCAAACCATCAGAAATTCAAAAGGAAGCTGTAGATAATGAATCGGTAGAAATTTACCATCAACTGAATACAGAAGCTTCGCTTTTGCTAAGCAGTGTCTCAGCAGAAGAGCGGTCTTCCGGAAAGTTAAAAAAGATACTGTTGGTAGAGGATAATGCGGAGGTCAGAGCTTATATTAAATCGATGTTTTTTAACTTTTACTCGGTACTCGAAGCTGAAAACGGACATGATGGATTAACAATAGCTTTGAGAGATAATCCTGAAGTAATTATAAGCGATGTTATGATGCCTGGAATGGATGGTATCACTTTTTGTAGAAAAATTAAGGAGAATGTGAAAACATCGCATATCCCGGTAATTTTGTTAACTGCAAGGACTTCGCTGATCTTCAAAATTGAGGGGCTTGAAATGGGAGCTGATGATTATATTACTAAGCCCTTTAATGCAAAGGAACTGATGCTAAAAGTTCGCAATTTAATGCAATCGAGGGAAGTTCTAAAGAAAGCATTTCGTGATAACACCGTCTTAAGCATTGAGCCAAAGAAGGTCACCCTATCATCTACCGATGAATTGTTTATTGAAAAGGTACTGGAATGTATTGAAAAAAATATGTCCAATTCAGTTTTTTCTGTAGAAGATTTTGGGCGGGAAATGGGAATGAGCAGAATGCAATTGTATAGAAAATTAAAGGCGCTTACCGGTTTGTCTGCGAATGAGTTCATAAGATCTATTCGGCTAAAAAGAGCTGCCCAATTGCTGAAACAAAGTCAAATGTCTGTGGCTGAGGTTACTTACGAAGTGGGATTTACCGATCTTCAATATTTCAGGACCTGCTTTAAAAAGCAGTTTAATATTAATCCCTCTGAATTTTCCAAACTTACTGATTATGAATCCTTTGAAGATTCGCGGGTATAGTTGATTCCATTTTATGAATTATTTGGCACGATTTTTCTTTCCGGTAGTTTATGTTTTATTTAACTAACTACTAATATGAAGAAGATTTTATTTATACTCATAGCTTTTGTAATTGGCTTTCAGAATCAGGTTTCAGCGCAAACTTCGCCTTTAAAAGTAGGATTTCGGGCAGGCATCAACGTGGCCGATTGGCGCGGCGATGCAGTAGAGAGTTTCTCGGAATTGGCCGAGATGAGTTCCGTCTTTAAAACTGAAAGTTTCACTGGTTTTCATGCCGGAGTGAATTTAGAAATTCCTGTGACGGGAGCGTTTTCTATAGAGCCAGGACTGTACTATTCTACAAAAGGGATGCGCGTTTCGCAAACTATTTTAGAAGGTGGTTTTCTGAATTTAAAAGGAGAAATTACCAGTAAACTTCACTATATTGAACTGCCGGTTTTGGCGAAAGTATATCTTACTGAAGGCTTTTATTTAACCGGAGGTCCTCAAGTCGGATTTTTGGCATCGAACAGGATGCGCGCGGAGGCAGGAATCCTCGGTTTTTCAGTAGGGGATAGTTTTGATGTAAATGCCGGTTTTAGAAAAGTTGATTTCGGTCTTGTTGGGGGTTTAGGCTATCAGTTTCAAAACGGCATAAATATCAGTGCATTGTACGACCATGGCTTATCTACCCTAGACGAAGGGAATTCAGACATCGATGCTTACAATCGTGCGTTTAAAATCTCTCTTGGTTTTCAATTTTAGTTGATGACTTAAAAGTTTGAAACTGGCTTAATTGAGTTGGATTTATGCTGTAGGTTCTGTTAGGAGAGGTCGAATAACAGAACCTATGCATTTCAAGTGAGATACTTATTCTAACGATCATTATAAAAATATTAAATCGCTCTCATGAAAGGTGTGTTGATCATTCTTGGTTTATTCAGTGTTGTATTTATTTCATTTACTATGCAAGAAGATAGGAAAGTTGTCTTTTTTGGGGATTCTATTACCCAGGCGGGGATTGAAAAAGACGGGTACATTACTCAGCTCAAACAACTTCTAAAAGACCAGGATTCGGGAAATCAATTTGAGCTAATCGGCGCGGGCATTAGTGGAAACAAAGTGCCGGACCTGGAGCGAAGAATTGATAAGGATGTCCTATCAAAAGAACCGGACCAGGTTTTTATATATATCGGAATCAATGATGTGTGGCATTTCTCCCACGCGTGTTGTAAAGATAAAGAGGGCGGTACTTCAAAAGAACAATTCAAATCTGGATTGACGCGAATTATTGCTAAACTAAAGCGTTCCGGCGCCGAAGTAGTTCTTTGCACACCTACCGTTATTGGGGAAAAGAAAAACAATGCCAATCCTCAGGACGAAATGTTGGATGAATATGCGCAGATTACAAGAGATCTCGCAAAAGAACATAATGTTCCTCTTTGCGATTTAAGAGCGGCTTTTAAAGCCTACCTGAACGATCATAATCCTCAAAACTTGTCTCAAAATGTCCTGACCTATGATGGGGTCCATTTGAATGAGCAAGGAAACGCTTTGGTTGCTGCTGAGATGCTACCCTATTTAAATCAATAGAATTGTCGGCCAGGCAAAAAATAGTACATTGCTGAGATGTGCTGGGTTTTGTTTTCTTTTATCGGATTTAAGGTAGTATTATTACCATATACTTTATGGAACTATTATGAATTTAATTACTGGTATAATTTTGTCTGCAGTATTGACCTTAAATGCTGCCTTGTGCCTGAGAATAGTTTTTACGTTTGTCAGGTTAAATCCACCCTCAGGAGGTTGGATGTCAAAGCTGCCTCACCTTTTTAGAAGTCCTTTGGTTCTTGTAAAGTTATTTAATCGCCGTTAACAGGCTTTTCGGTTCATTAGAATAGAAAGACCAAATTTTCTTGCAAATAAAGTCAATTTCGGCTTCCTCTAATTGTTCAGACATTGGGAGGGATATGATTTCTTCCGCAACTTTCTCTGATGTCGGCAAGCTGCCTTTGTGCAAGTTCATACCTGAGTAAGCCTTTTGAAGGTGGCAGGGTATGGGGTAATGGATGCCCGTTGCAATTCCGTTTTCGTTCAAAAACTTCATCAACTCATTTCTTCGGGCTGTTCTTATCACGTAGCAGTGATATACATGTTTTACATCAGGCAATACATCGGGAGTAATAATATCTCCTGCTTCTTTTAGAAAGTGCTCGTAAATTTCTGCGTTTTTAATTCGCTTTTCCGTCCATTCGGGCAGGTATTTAAGTTTTACATTCAAGATAGCCCCCTGAAGTCCTTCCATCCTAAAGTTGTGCCCTATCAGTTCATGGTAATACTTTTGTTCTGAACCATGAGAGCGGATGAGCTTTAGTTTTGTAGCCAGCTCATCGTCATTGGTTATGATGGCACCTCCCTCTCCATAGGCGCCAAGATTTTTTCCCGGATAGAAACTGAAACAACCGGCGAGTCCAAAATTGCCCACAGGAATTCCATTATAAGTTGCTAAATGCGCCTGGGCGCAATCTTCCAGTAGTAAAATGCCATGCTCGTCTGCTATTTTTTTTATCGCATCCATTTGCGCTGGCTGACCATAAAGATGAACTGCAAATACGGCCTTTGTTTTGGAGGTAACGGCTTTCTCAATATTATCAGGACCGATGTTGTAGTAATCTTCTTCGCAATCTACAAAGACCGGCGTGGCGCCAACCAGGCTTACTGCCTGAGGAGTTGCAAAAAACGTGTTGGTAGGAACAATGACCTCATCTCCTGGCCCGATGTCTAGCGCCATCAATAGCGCATGCAAGGCTGCGGTTCCGGAGTTGACCGCAATGCAATGCTTAGATTGGTGTGCCATGGCGAAATTTTTCTCGAAAGCATCTACAAAAGGGCCACCGGCGAATGCAGTCTGATCCAGCACGTCCTGGATGGCGGCATCAATTTCTGGTTTAATAGAAAGGTATTGCTTTTTAAGGTCAATAAAATTTACCTGCATACAATTTCAATTTATAGATTTAAGATATTTTGCCGGAACGCCTGCAACTACAGTGTTTTCAGGTACATCTTTGGTTACCACTGCTCCTGCTCCAATTACCGCGTTTTTTCCTATACTTACGCCGCAGAGGATTGTTACACTTGAGCCGATCGACGCGCCTTCTTCTACGAGTGTGGGTTCACAGGCCCAATCTTCTGCCGTCTGCAGGCTTCCATCGGGGTTGGTGGCCCTTGGCACTTTGTCATTGATAAATGTTACATTGTGGCCTATAAATACCCGATCTTGGATGGTGACGCCTTCGCATATAAAGGTATGAGAAGATATTTTGCAATCCGCCCCAACATTTACGCCTCTTTGAATTTCTACAAAGGTTCCGATTTTAGTTCTGTCGCCTATGTTACAGCCATAAAGGTTCACAAAGGAAAAAATTTTCACATCAGCGCCCAACTTCACATCATCTGAAATTATGCAGTACTTCATCTTAATTGATCTAGTGTCTAAATTTATGAATAATTAAATCTCCTGATATAAAGTTGATAAAGCTATTTCTCTTCCATTATTTTTCAGGGATATGTCTGAGGCTTCGAGAATTTGCACGACTTTGAGGCCTTCTATGCCATCGTTGATTGGTGTTCGCTTATGGTTGATACATTCTACCAGGTGTTGCGTTTCTAATTTCAAGGCTTCCGTATGTTCAATTTTAGGGCCGTACATATCGCCTGAGCGGTATTTTACCAGGAAGTCATAAATTTCACTTTTGTCCTTAATTTCTTCACCCTCTTTGTACAGCTTGTAATGGCTGTTTTGTTTTACTATATCTACTCCCTTGTCATAAATCTTCACCTTATCTTCTTGTTCCAGATCATCCCAAACCAGCATTTTTTTGTCTCCGGCCACGAGGGTTTTTCTCAGCTTAACCGGAGACAGCCAATTAACATGAAAATGGCCCATAAAATTATTTTCAAACTTTACGGCCAGGTAGGCGACATCCTCATGCTTGCTTCCAAAATGTTTGATACCCACGGCATTTACCGATACAGGCTTTGTGCCATTGACTATATAGTTCATAATGGAAATGTCATGAGGGGCAAGGTCCCAAATTACATTCACGTCGCCTTGCACAAGTCCAAGATTAACCCTTACCGAATCGTAATAGTATAAACTCCCTAATTCACCCGAGGTAATGAGTTCTTTCATTTTTTTAACTACTCCGGTGAATAAAAATGTGTGGTCAACCATGATGGTAAGGCCTTTTTTTGCTGCCAGTTCAATCAGCTCTTCTGCTTCAGCAGAGGTACTTGTGAATGGCTTTTCCACGAAGACATGCTTGTCGTTAAGCAGCGCTTTCTTTGCAAGAGCATAGTGCGTGAATACCGGCGTGACAATGGCTACCAAATCAATTAGAGGATCATTAATAATGTCATCCGGATCATTGGTGGGAGTAATGCCTGGATGATTATCCAGTAGCACTTTCAGTCTTTCCACTGATTTATCGGAAACTTTCGTCACTTTGATTTCAGGGTTGAGGCAAAAATTTCGGACAATATTGGGCCCCCAATATCCATATCCGATTACTCCGGCGTGTATCATAATTGTAGTTTAGGATAAAAGTTTAGTTGCCTCCCCGCCCGAATAATACTACAGGAACAGTCCCAAGTAGAATTTCTATATCAAATAGCAACGATTGATGTTCAACATAATATAAATCAAGAATTATCTGGTCATTAAATAAGACTTCATCACGGCCTTTTATTTGCCAAAGACCGGTCATTCCCGGCTTGACATTTACGCGCTGCTTCTGCCATTCTTTCATCACTTCATACTCGTAAGGCAGGCAAGGTCTGGGTCCCACAAGACTCATTTCGCCACGTACCACATTTATCAGTTGAGGAAACTCGTCGAAAGAGAGTTTCCGAAGCACTTTTCCTACTTTGGTTATTCTGGAGTCATTTCTAAGCTTTTTGGTATCGCCATTTTCAAGGATCATCTTCCTGACCTTACTTTCATGTGCCTGAACACTACAATTATAAGTCATCGAGCGAAATTTGAACATCGTAAACGGTTGTCCGTCTTTGCCAATAACTGGAGGTTTATAAAATACAGGACCCGGAGAATCGAATTTAATGATCAATGCGATGAACAGCCATAGTGGCAGAAGGAAAATAATCAGTGCCAATGCCCCTAACAGGTCTAGTGCTCTTTTGAGATATGCGTTCACATCCACGTCAGCCTTTGGATAAAATCGGAAAGAGGAAATATTCCCTATTTCTTCTATTTCCATCTTTTTATCTATCACACCAAACAAGGGAGATTGCAGGTGAATGGTTTTTTTTGTCTTTTTGCATTCACTGATAAGTTGGTGAAGCTGTTCCACATCGTGTTTCTCGTAGCATATGAGAATATCGGTAATTTGATGTGCCTTACAAAGTTGTTCAATGTCCTCAACCTGACCCAGCACACGAATTTTATCTTTATAGGCTTCTTTGTTGTAACTACCTTCTGACACAAATCCGCAAACTTTGAAGTAACTGTTTTTACAGGTGCTTAGAAATTTGGCCTTGGCTATGCTTTTGGAGTTGATCCCGACAATTAGGAGCTTTCGATGAATAATGTCTGTATTAACCAACCAAAGAAACAAATTGGGTAGAACAAATATTCTGCTTGATACTGAATAAATTAAAATAAAGACATAGGAAAGGAGGATGAACTTCGTGTTTGTCATCAAAATATAGGACCTGAAAATATATGAAAGCACATATATAGAAGCGATGCTTAAAAAAAGCTCAACCACCAGGGCATTAAAATGGCGTGATTTGTTGAGAATTACCTGGTAATTAAAGATCTGATTCCACCTTCCAAAAAAGACATGCAGCAACACGATGATGAAAAAGACGAAATATAGTTGCAGCAAACTCAGATTTACTACATCCGAAAAAAACTGGTTGTAGAAGACTACTGCGCTAAACAGTCCTATAAAAATAATTGCCAGGTCATGAAAAAGTAAAAGTACCTTATGGACTGGGATAAAAATATCCTGACAGTTATTATAAAATGAGGAGCAAAATTTCACAAAAGGACTCTTGTACTGACTCTCATAAAAGAATTCGAAATTCATAGAGATAAACTTTAAAAATGGTACATAAAATGCGCTGAGTTTAAAAAATGTGCTCCTT
This sequence comes from uncultured Roseivirgaceae bacterium, assembly GCA_964636035.1. GTDB lineage: Bacteria > Bacteroidota > Bacteroidia > Cytophagales > Cyclobacteriaceae > CAMPJM01. The sequence continues at coordinate 2,580 of CAZWQB010000026.1, read as the reverse complement.
TTTAACGTTTCGTTAAATTATAAAAAATGTGTATATAATCCTAAAAAAAGTTCTGTTTTGTTTAAAGATTTTTTTTGCATCCATTTCTTTTGTTTGTAGCTAATGGGTTGATTATTTGGAGAATAGATATTTCAAATTTGTGTTCCAATGATGATTTGCTAATGAGATAGTTCAGACATCGTTAGGATGTTTTATGACAGTTACTTCGTGTAATGTTTTGGCAGATGCTGCGTATAGTTGTGTGGTAAATTTCAATTTTATTGCGAGAGATTAGTTGGAAGATTCTTTTAAAAAATTGATTTTTTTAGCTACATTGTTAGAAAAATAAAACGATGGCGACGCAACCAACAACTACCGCTAATCAGGGGAAAAAGCCTATAATTTGGATTGATCTCGATAATTCTCCACATGTACTCTTCTTTTATCCGATAATACGGGAACTCCGAAAAAAAGGAGTTGAAATAATAATTACGGCCAGGGATTTCGCGCAGGTATATAGTCTGGCTGCCCTTTTTGGTTTGGAATGTATCAAAGTAGGGCGGCATTACGGAAAAAACATGGTGTTGAAAGTGGCGGGAACTGCCATACGGGCAATTGAATTATATCCCATAATAAGAAAAGCAAAGCCTTCGCTGGCTTTTTCACACGGCTCGCGCTCTCAGCTAATTCTTTCGAAGATATTGGGTATACCTTCTTTGTTGGCGATGGATTTTGAAGGTGCCAAAGGCTTTCCACTTTTGAACCCTTCTATGGTATTGCTTCCGGAAGTGCTTTACAAAAAGTTAAACAAAAACGGTAATGGAAAGAACCTGCTTCAATATCCTGGCATTAAAGAAGATGTTTATGTACCGGAGTTTTTACCTGATAAAAGTATTGTCGATGAATTTGATCTAAAGGATGATGATGTCATTGTCACATTGCGTCCACCAGCCACGTTGGCGCACTATCACAACTCAAAGAGCGAATTCCTTTTTGAAGAGATTGTAAAGAGACTGCTGTCGTTTGATAATATTAAGGTATTCATTCTCCCGCGTACCGTTGAACAGGGGGAGGAGATCCGAAACCGGTGGTACACTGGCTTTGAAGAAAAGAAGCTGATCATACCTGCTAAAGTGGTGAACGGGCTTAATTTGATGTATCACTCTGATCTTGTCATCAGTGGAGGAGGTACGATGATCCGCGAAGCAGCCGCTTTAAGAATACCATCCTATAGTTTTTTTCAGGGAGAAATCGGTGCTGTTGACCGGTTTTTAGTGGCAGATCAAAGGCTAATGCTCATCTCGAGTTTGGATGATATCATGAATAAACTTAGGATAGAGAAAAAGGGTACAGTGGCAATCAAAGAAAACGAGACTTCGCCTGCATTGAATCACATTGTGGCTTTGGTGGAGGGGATGGAATGTTTATAGTAATTTCCAGATTTTGAGGATTTTTCATGTAGCAGGTAATAGCTCATAGCATACATCATCCAGGCTTGAGTCCATCGCATATAGGAAATCCTGTTTTTACTATTCATGCTGATTTGATAGTAAAAATATCCCTCCTCATCCTGCATATTAGGTATGACCCAGGTTAGTACCTTATCAATCACCTCTTTGTGCTCCTCGAAAACATTTAGTTTATAAAGCGTCACAAGCAATTGCGCCGGTGCATGAATGTCTATGGGATATATTGCATTGTGATAATATTTCGGCAGTCCTTCGCTGGTAAAAAATTGATCCAGGTAAAACTTGAGCCCCTTTTCCAAATTTTGAGTGTATGATTTGTCATCTGTACTGCTTTCATATTCTGCTAGACACTGTAAATTAAATCCTGTGTGAAAGCTGTCGATCCATTTTTGAGTTGCATGGGTTCCATAATACCAAGAGCCGTCTTCATTTTGCTGATCAACACAGAATTGAACCGATTTCTTTGACACCTCCACAAGCTTTGGCTCTCTTGTATAGTAGTAAATTCTTGCCAGCAAGCGTGCTCCTAAAAGTGAAGCGTTGTACACAATCGGGGGGGCTTGTGTTTCATTGGATTTTCCGGGCGAGTAGGAAAATCCCAGATTTCCTTTCTCATCTTTTACCTTGATTAAATCATTCTGAATAAAATCCGCTGATGTCTTTACCCGATTAAGAATATTTTCATCGCCCAAAATTTCATAAGCATCTAACAATGCAGCTCCTACGAAGGACGTGGCCACCACCGTTGGGAAATATTTTGGCGTAAAAGTAAGCCGGGACTGCCAATCAAAATTATAGCCCCAGCAAAGCCCCGAATATCCTTCAGAAGCGAGAGAAAAAGCTAAATTAACCAATTTTTGAAGTGTTTCTAGATATTCTTCTTTCGGCTCTATGTGGTAGAGGTTGGTATATGCGGTGATAAACAGCCCAATGGCTTTCGGATTATAATCTTTCGGGACTAAAAATAGCTTCCGGAGGTTGATTGGAGATCTTTTAAAGAATTGAATCCAGGCCAAACGTGCAATGGAGCTGTCTCTTATAATCGGTAGTTTCTGAAATACCTTACTGTTGAGGCCATCATAAGGGTCCCAGCCTTTGAAATCATTTATTTCGCAGTAGGATTTGAGTTTTT
>CAZWQB010000025.1:5341-23531 GCA_964636035.1 uncultured Roseivirgaceae bacterium | reverse complement strand
ACCTGTAACAGAATGTTGAAAACATCAGGGTGCGCCTTTTCTATTTCATCCAATAAAATCACGGAATAAGGTTTTCTTCTAACCGCTTCTGTGAGCTGTCCACCCTCATCATAGCCCACATAGCCCGGAGGTGCTCCAATTAATCTACTCACCGCATGCCTTTCCTGATATTCAGACATGTCAATTCTCACCATGGCATTTTCGTCGTTGAACAGAAAATCAGCCAGCGACTTGGCGAGCTCGGTTTTACCTACCCCGGTTGTACCCAGGAATATGAAAGATCCGATAGGGCGTTTGGGGTCCTGTAGCCCGGCGCGGCTTCTTCTCACCGCATCAGAAAGTGCCTGAATGGCTTCTTGTTGTCCGGCCACTCTTTTTCCCAGTTCTTTTTCCAGGTGAAGCAATTTTTCCCTGTCGCTTTGCAGCATCTTAGAAACTGGTATACCTGTCCATTTTGCAACAATTTCTGCGATGTCTTCAGAGTCCACTTCTTCCTTCAGCAGCGTGTTATCTCCCTGCATTTCTTTTAATTGTTGCTGTAGAGATTCCAGCTTTTGTTCGCTTTCACGGATTCTTCCATACCTGATTTCGGCAACCCTTCCGAAATCACCCGCGCGCTCTGCCTGTTCCGCTTCTATTTTATACCGCTCAATATTTTCCTTTTCTTGCTGTAAGCCATGGATTACGGATTTCTCATTGTCCCACTTCGCTTTTAATTCATTTCGTTTTCCGGATAGGTCTGCAATCTCACGGCTGAGGACGGCTTCTTTTTCTTTGTCATTTTCTCGACGGATCGCCTCACGTTCGATTTCAAGCTGCATAATTTTTCTTTGCAGCTCGTCCAGTTCTTCTGGCAGAGAGTCAATCTCTATCCGAAGTTTTGCTGCAGACTCGTCCATTAAGTCAATGGCCTTATCCGGCAGGAAACGATCACTGATGTACCGGTTCGAAAGCTCTACCGCCGCTATCACGGCATCATCTTTGATGCGAACGCCGTGGTGAATTTCATATTTCTCTTTAATACCTCGCAGAATAGAAATGGCGTCAGTAACATTGGGTTCATCAACCATCACTGCCTGAAATCTTCTTTCCAACGCTTTGTCTTTTTCAATATACTTTTGGTATTCCTTAAGCGTAGTGGCACCTATGGCGTGAAGTTCACCTCTGGCAAGAGCGGGTTTTAAGAGGTTGGCAGCATCCATAGCACCCTCACCACCTCCGCCAGCACCAATCAGGGTGTGGATTTCGTCAATAAAGAGTACAATTTCTCCATTGGAATCCGTTACTTCTTTTATTACTGCTTTTAAACGCTCTTCAAACTCACCTTTGTATTTCGCTCCAGCCACCAATAGACCCATGTCCAAAGATATTAAGGTTTTGGACTTCAGGTTTTCAGGAACATCCCCATCCACAATTCGCTGTGCCATGCCTTCAATAATAGCGGTTTTTCCCACGCCAGGTTCTCCTAAAAGAATGGGATTGTTTTTTGTTCTTCGGGACAGGATTTGGAGTACTCTCCTGATTTCTTCGTCCCTGCCGATCACAGGATCGATCTTACCAGCTTTCGCAAGCTCATTCAGGTTTTTTGAATACCTTTCCAAAGACTTGTATTTGGCTTCCGCGTTCTGATCTCTCACAGTGTCACCACCTCGTAATTCTCTGATGGCTAATTTCAGGTCTTTTTCGTTAAAGCCAAGATCCTTCAAAATATTGGCAACTTTTTCTTTCCCCGCTAGTATGCCCAGAACAATATGCTCAATGGCAACAAATTCATCTTTAAATTCTTTCAGCAAATTTGTTGCTTTGGTCAATGCAGCATGAGAATCATTGGATAAATAGGGCTGTTGTCCGCTTACTTTAGGATATGTTTTGATAGCTTCATCCAACTTTACCTCTAGCTGATTTCGATTTGCATTCAGCTTTTTCAATAAGAAAGAAATTACGTTTTCATCCGAAAGCAGTATGGCTTTAAGCAAATGTCCTGGTTCTATTGCCTGTTGTTGGTTGCCTGAAGCAATTTCAGCCGCCTTCTGAATTGCCTCCTGCGATTTTATAGTATAATTGTTAAAATTCATGATGATCTGTTTATGGTTCTATACTAACTCAGCAAATAAAAAACCAATAAACAAACCCATCGGTTTTCGGTAAAAATGACATAGTTTTATCGAATAAAGCCTTATTTAATGACAAAAAGGCATGTTTTAAGGTGGGTTTCTTATAAGATTCGATGAGGGCAGTTGTTCACCAACTACGCGGTGCGATTAAATTGTCCGAAGTTCAGGACTTAAAACTGATCGTCATATGTTCTCAAATTTCAACTTAAAAAATTTGGGTGCGTCCGTTTCTGACTGGCAGAAGGATTGAAACGATTGAGATCGTCTTAGAAAAACTTTCCTTACATTTTATCTCCCTTTATGATTCAGATCATAAATTAAGGTATCTGATGCGCTGTAACATTGTGGTATAAACATTTAATCAACGTAAACCACATAGATATGGCTTCCTTAATGAATTGGTACCAACTGAAATTGGAAAATGTAGAATTTTACAGACTTGGCGTTATGGCATTTGTGCTCCTGGTGCAGGCCAATATCCTGGTTCCTGCAACTTTACTGGCAATCTCGATGAACAGCGGCAGCACGATTGAATTCGGTATCTGCGCAACATTCTCGTTTGCGTTACTGGCTACGCTTTTAAGTGGAGCATCAGTGAAAGTAACTATACCGCTGTTTTTGACAAGTACGGTTGCGCATATCGCTATTATTCTATCTAATATTATATAAAGTCTGAGGTCCAATAACGGGAAAATTCTCAGTATAGCTCAGATGGAAAGCTTTTGTAGCAATTAGTTTTTTCTATAGTTTGATTTGTAAAAAAAAGAGTGGGCTTTCCTGGCCCACTCTTTTTTACTGAAGAAGCATTCATCTTCAAGAAAATATCTGTTGTGGCCTGTCTGTTGGCTCTACTATTTTTTTTCGGATCACAAAATCGCCAAAATGCTCCCCGGGTTCTTTCTCCTCAGCGTATGCTTTTAAAATCGGCTCAAGGGCTTCCAAAATGGCTTCCTCTGAAAGCATCTCTTTGTAAAGGCTATTTAGCCTGTCTCCGTTGTGGCTGGCTCCCAGGTACAGGTTATAACGTCCAACGGCACGTCCCACAAAGCCTATTTCTCCTAGAGAAGCTCTTGCACATCCATTGGGGCAACCGGTCATCCGGATATTAATCGCATCGGTTTCCAGTCCGAATTTCCTGATAATTATATCCAACTTGTCGATGAGGGAAGGCAGGTATCGCTCTGACTCCGCAAATGCCAATCCACAGGTATTCAAAGCTACGCAGGCCATAGAGTTTAGTCGAAGCGCGGTCAGTTTAGGGTTGTTAATTACCCCGTGCTTCATCAAAATCGCTTCAATTGCGCCTTTGTCATTTTCCTCTACGTTGCCTATGATCAGATTCTGATTTCCCGTAAGCCTGAAATCTCCATTGAGCATAATAGCCACTTCCTTCAGCGCCTGCTTAAGCTGATAACCTTTTTCATCCTTTACCCGGCCATGTTCAACAAAAAGCGTGTAGAACCACTTTCCGTTGGTGCCTTGTAGCCATCCATATTGGTCGCCGTTTGTATCGAAGTGGTAAGGTTTGGGTTTGTCAATTGTCCAGCCAAGTCTTGTATTCAATTCATCCACAAACCAATCCAGACCGCGTTTGTCGATCGTGTATTTTAGCCTGGAGTTTCTACGGTCTACCCTATTTCCGTAGTCACGCTGAATGGTGATGATTTTTTCTGCTGTTTCTATCACTTTGTCTTTGGGTACAAAGCCAATTACGTCAGCAATTCTGGCATAAGTAGCTTTTTCTCCAAAAGTACTGCCCAGGCCGCCACCCACACATACGTTGAAACCGACCAATTGCTTGTTTTCTTCAATAGCAATCAACCCAATGTCATTGGCAAAAACATCAATATCATTCCTTGGAGGCAACGCAATTGCGATCTTAAATTTCCTTGGAAGGTAAGTGGCACCGTAGACCGGCTCTTCGTCCGGGGTTCCCGCTACTTTTTCCTTGTCAAGCCAAATTTCATGATATGCTGTTGTTTTGGGCTTGAAATATTCACTTATCTGGTCAGCTACTGCATAAACTTCTTCATGTATAGGTGATTGATAAGGATTTGGGTTGCACATCACATTCCTATTCACATCACCGCAGGTGGCAATGGTACTCAGGAGTGCATCATTTACTGCCTTAATGGTAGGTTTTAAGCCTCTTTTAAGAATGCCATGAAACTGAAAGGATTGTCTGGTCGTCAATTTCATCGTGCCATTGCCATATTTATCTGACAGTTCATCCAGGATAAGCCACTGATCGGGTCGGGTTATGCCTCCGGGTACCCTAACTCTTACCATGAATTGGTAAAGTGGTTCCAGTTTCTGGCGTTTTCGCTCGCTTTCCAGGTCGCGATCATATTGTTGATAAGAACCGTGGTATTTTATCAACTTCACATCATCCGGATGCAGGGCTCCTGTAAGGGGATTTTTCAGACTTTCTTTGATCGTTCCTCTTAGAAAATCACTTCTTTCCTTTATATATTCGTCGTCAGACAATCTCTGCTTTTCTAACTGCTCTTCCATATTATTTTCTTTTTTCCGTAAACCTTTGACTCCGATCCTACTAAATGCTAATAGATATCTGTCTGATAGCGATTGCTCACCTGAAGGTATTTGATATACTCCTGCGCTTTTTCCGGAGTAATGCCACCGTGTGTCTGTATGATTTCCCTTAAGGCATTGTCAACGTCTTTGGCCATCAATTTTGCATCGCCACACACATAAAAATGGGCACCGTTCTCCAGCCAGTCATACAGTTCCTTGCCCTGATCCAGCATTTTGTGTTGTACATAATGCTTTTGCTTTTGATCACGCGAGAAAGCAACATCCGCCTTGGTTAAGATGCCTTCTTTTAAGTATTGCTGCCATTCGGTTTGGTAAAGGAAGTCCGTGGTGAAGTTGCGGTCTCCAAAGAACAGCCAGCTCTTACCTTTATTTTCTGCCGCCTCCCGTTGCTGCATAAATGCGCGGAATGGCGCCACCCCAGTACCGGGTCCCACCATGATGATAGGCGTATCGGGGTTTTCCGGTAGTTTAAACCGGCTGTTTTTATCAACAAAAACTTTTACTTTATCGTCTACTTCCAGGCGGCTCGCCAGCGTTGAAGAACATAGTCCCTCTTTGCAACGCCCAAATGCTTCATAGCGAACTACGGATACCAGCAAATGCACCTCATCCTCCACAGTTTCCTGTGCAGAAGCTATTGAATACATCCGGGGCGTGTTTTTCCTTAAGACGGACAACAATTCGGCAGCCTTAAGTTTATAGGGCACTTCTTTTAATAAGTCAAGCAGGTCTCTGCCTGGGAGGTAGTTCAATACTTTTTCATTATCCTCCAGAACAGATTTTAAAGTTTTGCTTCCTGAAATATCAGCATATTTAGCCAGAGAAATGCTTGAGAGCGGTGTCAGTTCATAGTCGTAGGTCAAAGCTTCTTTTAAGGTTTTTAAGCCGCTATGACTTTCTACCTCTTCATCTCCTGAAAGATTTGTGACTCTTAATACGCCTTCTATCAAAGCCGGAGGATTAGCACCATACACGCCAAGCGCATCTCCCGGTTCATAGTTTAATCCTGAGCCTCCCAAATCCAGCTCCAGATGGATCGTTTCTTTTGAAGATCCTTTGCCATTCAAATTGATCTTCTCAAGGATAGTAGCCTCAAAGGGATTCTTGCGGGTATATTGTGGCTGCGAATTTTGAGCCTGACCATTGCCTGTAACTGCTATTGCTGTGGCCGTGGTGCCAGTTGTTTGGTTGAGCAACTGGAGTAAATTATTTTTCCAGGCTTCTGCCTCATCTTCAAAATCTACGTCGCAATCCACTCTTGGAGAAAGCCTTTGAGCCCCTAATTTTTCAAGGATGGCATCAAAGTCTTTTCCAGTTTGACAAAAGTCCACATAGCTGCTGTCTCCCAAAGCGAGTACAGAATATTTTACGTGAGAAAGGTCTGGAGCCTTCTTACCGTGCAGGAAGTTGTAGAGATCTTCTGCCTGTACAGGAGGTTCTCCTATTCCGTGTGTGCTCACCAAAATGGCCAGGTTTGAAATCTTTTTCAAATCCCTGCTTTTAAAGGTGGTCATGTCATTTATCTCCACTTCAATGCCTCTTTCCTTTGCCGCTTGTGCGAGGTTTTTCGCCAAAGTCTCGCAATTTCCGGTATGGCTTCCAAACAAGACCTGAAGTTTTGGAGCCTGGATGGCTGCTGCAGCAGGCGCGGCATCAGGGCTTGCTATAGCAGGTGCGGAGTGGGACAAGCCTGCAAAAAAGCCAGACAACCATTGAAGCTGTCCGGAATCCAATCCGGCTAAAGCTTCACCCAGTTGCGCTGACTGTTTATCAGAAAATGGTCCTCTTTCCAGTCCTTTCCTTAAATCCATATACTAAATATTAATTATTTGTTAGGTTGAGGCGTAAATCGAAGGTATGGTTTTACTTCTCTGTGGCCTTTTGGGAATTTAGATGGTATCTCTTCGTTTTTAATAGCAGGTGCAATCACTACGTCCTGGCCTTCTTCCCAGTCTGCAGGCGTTGCTACGCTGTAATTTGCAGTAAGCTGTAATGAATCAATTACCCGTAAAATCTCGAAGAAGTTTCGGCCTGTAGAAGCTGGGTAAGTAATCACCGCTTTTATTTTCTTGTCTGGACCGATGAAATATACCGACCTTACCGTTGCACTTGTAGATGCATTGGGGTGGATCATGTTGTAAAGTGTAGCCACTTTCCTGTCTTCGTCTGCTATGATCGGGAATTCTACCGTGCAATTTTGTGTCTCGTTGATATCTTTTACCCATCCATGATGAGACTCTAATCCATCGATGCTGACAGCGGCTACCTTTGTGTCTCTCTTAGCAAATTCTCCCTTAAGTTGTGCGGTTCTGCCTAATTCTGTGGTGCATACAGGCGTGTAATCCGCAGGATGAGAATATAATATTCCCCAGCCGTCACCCAACCACTGATGAAAATCTATTTCTCCTTCTGTAGTTTGTGCTGTGAAATTTGGTGCGTCGTCTCCTATTCTTAAGCTCATGATGTTATTTGTTTATGTTTGAAAGTTTATTGAAGTTGTCCTTTTAAGACAATGGTTTTAATTTCTAAAATTTCTTCAAAGATAGGGTGGTGCCATCGAACTAGCCAATCGTAAAAATTGATTTAGGATAACGTAAAGTTATAGTAAATTAGAATAGCGCGGTTGAAATTGGCGGAACGGGTAATCAGAAATGGCCGCACAGAAGGAGTGGAATTAGTTGCCGTAAGAATGTATGCGGTTATTTACAGCTAGCGGAGCGGTGTGAAAGTGAATTGGTGCATCACCATAAATTATTGCTAGATATTGTGATTTTGAATTAGAAACCTTTTCAGCAAAGCAGGCAAACCACCCTCCGGTCCCTGCGGTGCTATGAAATAAAAGTTTCTGTTGATTTGCAATCTTTTGATTTCTATGATCTTGAGAGTTCCGTTTTCGAGTTCCTTCAGAATGGCGTGGAGAGACAAAAATGCCATACAATCAGAATGTTGCAAATAGGATTTAATGGCTTCTGTGCTGCCCAACTGCATTTCTATTTGAAGGTCAGATAATCGAATACCTTTTTGCTTTAGCGCATCAGCAATCACTTCAAGCGTTCCTGAGCCTGGTTCTCTTAACAATAGCGGAATCTTTTTTAACTCTTCATGTTTAATTTCTTCTTTTTTCGCCAAGGGATTCTTATTGCTACATACGAGTACAATCTCATCTTTGAGAAAGGAGGAATATTGGATTTCTCTGCGCTTTGATTTTCCCTCGATAATTCCCATCTCTATTTTCTTGTCAAGCAGTGCCTGTTCTATCTGTTCCGTATTGCCACTCAACAATTCCACTTTCACTTCCTGATGCAGGCTGTGGAATCGAGCGAGTAGTGGTGGAAGAATATATTGTGTGATGGATGTGCTGGAGCCCACATGAAGCACTCCTTTAAACGACTGGTTCAGTTGGTTCAGGTCAAATTCCATCTGCCTATAAATTTCCTGAATAGCCTCGGTATGTTTGAGCAGAATTTCCCCGGCGGGAGAAAGCGTAACCTTATTGCCCCTCCGATCGAAAAGCGCCAGGTTAAAACTTGTTTCCAGCTCTTTGATATGCTTGGTAACCGCAGGCTGAGAAATCAGGAGTTCCTCCGCAGCTTTGGTAAAGTTAAGGCGTCTGGCAACGGTGTAAAAAACTTTGAGTCTGAAGTCAAACATGTACAATGATAAGAATATTTAGTGGAAATACGGCTCCGTGGCACTGTGCCGGCAAACAGATTTGGCTCGATTCGGCTGTACTACCAGCGCCAATTACAGGTAGCGGCACCATTTATTAATACCAGGATCGGCCTGAAAACGCTTTAAAATGGTTGCCTTGTCCTGTTTTTTTAAGAATAAAATATCGAAAATCCCCCTACTGATATGACATTTCTAATATTGAAAAATCCAGATTATGAGGCTAAAACAAAAAAAACATCTATTTTTTTCAATTTAAAATAACCTTTTTTAATAATGCTAGTTTTGTTGATTCTTGGACATTTTAATTATATTGCCGACTTTAATACAAATTTTAACAAACTAACTTTAGAAAATGGAAAAGTACAACGAGATTAAGGACCTGGTTTTGTCATTGGAAAGTGACTTCCAAAAATTTTACGAGAAGAAAAATTTGGCAGCTGGAACCCGCGTTAGAAAAGGGATGCAGGAACTAAAGAATCTTGCCCAAACTACAAGGTTGGAAGTTCAGGAGATGAAAAACAAGGCTTAACCGCCTTTTATCCACATATAAGGGGTATGCTATCGTCCACTCAAGGGACGCAACCTGCTGACAACATAAAGTTTTGTAAATCTTAAACAAAATTTTATAACTGATGTCGATAGCATATACCTATATTTGTCCCAATGTATTTTTAACGGAAGATTGTAAACGAAATTTCAAAAAAATACGTTTGGAAATCAGGTCAGATAAAATGCGAAAAATCGTCAACATATTTTTGGTGTTTTTGCTGCTCTTCTCTACAACGGGAATTGCGGTATCAAAGCATTTTTGTGGCGAAATTTTGCAGTCCGTTACCATAAACAGTGATAAGGATCAATCTTGCTGCGACAGCCAGGACATGCCGGAGGATTGTTGTAGCAGTGAACTAAGTCTTGAAAAAGCAGATGAAGTTCAACTTTCTCAGCTTCATTATAAGTTTGCGCCCTCTTCATATATAATACCATACATCGCCAGCCAGGTCTACAATTTTTCATCAAAGCAGGTTGAAGTTGATATTCCGGTGGCATTATTTAATTCGCCTCCTCTCATTGACCAGGAAATATTTATTCTGGACCAATCCTTTCTTTTATAAGTCATTCGATAGATTTCCGATTTTGCCCAATTAGGGACAATCAATATTTGGGTTGATGCAACCCACCGTGTAATTTATTCGAATGCGACATGCTAAACGCCGTTATTAAGTTTTTTCTCGAGAATAAACTCGTTACTGTTCTTCTTTTACTCCTCATCGTGGGCTGGGGAATTGTTACAGCCCCGTTCAACTGGAATATTGACATGCTGCCGCGGGATCCTGTACCTGTGGACGCCATTCCTGATATTGGCGAAAATCAGCAAATTGTATTTACAGAATGGATGGGCAGATCTCCTCAGGACGTTGAGGATCAGATTACCTATCCTTTAACCACCACCCTTTTGGGGCTGCCTGGCGTGAATAGCGTTAGAAGTAGCTCTGCATTTGGCTTTTCCAGTATCTACATCATTTTTGACGAAGACGTAGAGTTTTATTGGAGCAGGTCAAGGATACTCGAAAAGCTCAACTCTTTGCAAGCAGGCTTGCTCCCTGAAGGAGTTCAACCTAAGTTAGGACCGGATGCCACCGCGCTGGGCCAGGTCTTCTGGTACACACTGGAGGGACGCGACAAGGAGGGCAATCCGGCGGGCGGATGGGATCTGCACGAACTTCGAACCATTCAGGATTATTATATCCGATATGCCCTCACCAGCGTAGAAGGCGTGGCCGAAGTAGCCTCTGTAGGAGGGTACGTGAAAGAATATCAGGTAGACATAGACCCGGCTGCACTAAAGGCTCACAAAGTTACTTTAATGGATGTGATGGACGCTGTAAGGAACAGCAACATTGACGTGGGTGCCAACACCATAGAAGTGAATAAGGTTGACTACTTTGTAAGAGGACTGGGTTACGTAGACAAAATTTCAGACCTGGATCAGGCCGTTGTGAAGGTGGTGGACAATGTACCGCTTCGCCTGAAGGACGTGGCTGTGATTAACATAGGGCCACAGCCAAGGAATATGGGTGGAATTCTGGACAAAGGAGGGGCAGAGGCCGTAGGGGGAGTGGTGATTGCTCGTTATGGTGACAATCCCTTAGCTGTAATAGAAAATGTAAAGGCCGAAATAGCGAATATAGCTGCGGGACTTCCATCCAAAACCCTTAGAGACGGTACAGAATCCAAAGTCACGATTGTTCCATTTTACGATCGGACGGGGTTGATCTATGAAACACTGGGGACCTTGTCCGAAGCCATTAGTCTGCAAATTTTAATTACCATTATCGTAATTGTAGTGATGGTATACAACCTCCGGGCTTCCATTTTGATATCAGGATTGTTGCCTTTATCTGTGCTGATGTGCTTCATTTTTATGAAGTATTTTGGAGTGGATGCAAATATAGTTGCACTTTCAGGGATAGCGATTGCCATTGGAACTATGGTGGATTTGGCGATTATTCTTAATGAGAATATTCTCAGGCATCTTGAAGAAGCTCCGCCGGGGCAGACAAAGTTGCAAATCATCTTTAATGCTACCACAGAGGTAGCTACGGCCATCGTGACGGCGGTGAGTACTACCATCGTGAGTTTTCTGCCAGTATTTACGCTACAGGCGGCAGAGGGAAAACTGTTCGGCCCGCTGGCATTTACAAAGACATTTGCGTTGGTGGCTGCCCTCCTTTTTACGCTCCTTATAATGCCGGCTTTTGCACACTGGGTTTTTTCCATAAAAAAAAGTAGTGGCAGATTCACAAGGTATTTCAATTATCTGCTGATCATTGCCGGATTCTCTATCGCCCTTACCGTATCGCCCTGGGCCGGTTGGGTATTGTTTGGGTTTGGGTTGATCAATTCGCTGGTACAGCATTATCCGAAAAAGTTTGGAAGGCATCGCAATCTCATGATCGTAGGGTTCACCGCTTTGGCCATTGCATGGTTGTTGACTTTATTCTGGATGCCCCTTGGCGTATCCAGCTCGCTGCTTGTTAATTTTCTTTTTATAGCGATCATTATGATAGTGGTGCTTGGCCTTTTTGCCCTGTTTGTAAAGGGTTATCCACGCATGTTGATGTGGTGCCTTCGCCATAAAGCGGTCTTTTTAACCATTCCATTGGTGATAGTTCTCGTTGGTGCGAATATTTGGTTTGGCTTTGAAAAGGTCTTCGGCTTCTTACCCGGGGCTTCCGATCAAACAGGTTGGAATATCCGAGAAAGTAGTGGGTGGAACGCTATGACGGCTACTTTTCCGGGATTGGGAGAAGAGTTTATGCCCTCGTTAAATGAAGGTTCCTTCCTGCTTATGCCGACCTCTATGCCCCATGCGGGCGTTGAAGCTAACAAGGAAATTCTGCAAAAGTTGGATCGAATGGTTGCCGCGATCCCGGAAGTAGATGTGGTGGTTGGCAAAGCAGGCCGGGCTGAAACAGCGATTGACCCTGCCCCTATGTCGATGTTCGAAAATACTATCAGCTATAAAACCGAATACCTGTCTGACATCAATGGCAATAAGTTGCGCTTCAAGGTAGACAACGAGGGTTTGTTCGAATTAGCCGATGGTAGTTTTTACGATCCGGAGAAGATGCTTCCTGACGAGGTTGACGTCAGGCAATTGATCCCCGACTCCGATGGGGCATATTTCCGACAATGGCGGACACATATCAAATCGCCTGATGACATCTGGGATGAGATAATTGCAACGGTGAACATCCCCGGAGTGACCTCTTCTCCAAAGCTTCAACCCATTGAGACCCGGCTGGTAATGCTTCAAACCGGGATGCGTGCGCCCATGGGTATTAAAATCTATGGACCGGATCTCTCTTCCATTGAGGGATTTGGTATGCAGTTGGAAAAGTACCTCAAAGAGGTGCCGTCGGTAAAATCAGAAGCAGTTTTTGCAGACAGAATAGTAGGCAAGCCTTACCTTGAAATAGACATAGACCGCACGGAAATTGGACGTTATGGGCTGAGCATCCAGGATGTGCAGGATTACGTGGAAACCGCGATTGGAGGCATGCAGGTAAGCACTACAGTAGAGGGTCGTGAGCGATTTCCAATCAGGGTGAGGTATGCGAGAGAACTACGGGACAGTCCGTCTGCCATTGAAGCCATGCAGGTGCCTACACCTACCGGGTCTTATATTCCATTGGGGCAGCTGGCTTCCATCAGCTACCGGCCTGGTCCGGAAATGATCCGTGGTGAAAATAGCTTTTTAGTGGGATATGTATTGTTGGATAAAAAGGATGGGTTCGCTGAAGTAACTGTTGTAGAAGAGGCGCAGCGATATCTGCAGGAGAAGATTGACAATGGAGAATTGAATGTTCCCGCTGGTGTACGTTATGAATTTTCAGGCAATTACGAAAATCAGCTTCGGGCTGAAAAGAGACTGGCAATTGTAGTACCGCTCTGTTTGATAGTCATCTTTCTTATTTTGTATTTTCAGTTTCGTTCCGTTTCCACCACACTATTTGTGTTCTCTGGTATTGCCATGGCTTTTTCAGGAGGCTTTTTGATGCTTTGGCTTTATGATCAGGATTGGTTTTTCAATTTTTCGATTTCCGGTGTTTATATGCGAGATTTATTTCAGATGGGTACTTATAACCTTAGCGTGGCTGTTTGGGTAGGATTCATAGCACTGTTTGGAATTGCCACAGACGACGGGGTAGTAATTGCAACTTACCTCCGGCAAAGTTTTGAAAGAAATACTCCTGGGACTACGGAGGAAGTAAGAAATGCAGTTTTGGAAGCGGGAGTGAAAAGAATAAGACCATGCCTGATGACTACAGCCACCACGCTTTTAGCCTTGTTGCCGGTACTGACTTCATCAGGTAGAGGTTCCGACATTATGATACCAATGGCCATTCCATCTTTTGGAGGAATGAGCGTGGCATTAATCACACTGTTTGTTGTGCCGGTGCTTTATAGCTGGTGGGCGGAGAGGAAGGTTGAACGTGCTCAGACAGAAGACAGAAGGCCGGAGACGGAAGGCAGATGAAGTGGACTTAAGCAATGAGTAAGAAGGGAAAAATGAAAATAGACAAAACGCAGGCTTTTTTTAGTAGAAAGGCAATAAACAATGAAAAAGATGAGCAAATTCAAATATAGAAAATTTCGGACTTCGGACTCCCAATTCCTGACTTTTGGCTTCGGACTTCGGACTGCGGACTGCGGAATCCCGAAGTTATTTATTGTATTGTCCGCCTTTGTACTGCAAGCGCTTTTCCTGAATCCCATCCGGGGCCAGTCTCTCGATGATTACCTTCAAATAGCGGTTGAGAACAACCCGGAGGTGAAGGCTTATTATCATGAATATCTGGCGACCGTAGAGCAGATCAGGCAGGCGGGAGCGCTGCCGGATCCGGAGCTTTCAGTTGGCTTTTTTTTCAAACCCATGGACCGTTTTATGGGAAGACAGCATGCTGACATTCAGCTTATGCAGATGTTTCCCTGGTTTGGAATGCCTGGTATTCAACGAACAGAGGCAGCCAATATGAGCAAGGCAAGGTATGAACGATTAGAGGAGAGTAAAAACAACTTGGTTTTTGAGGTGAAGAACAAGTGGTATGAAATGTACAGGCTGCAGGAGGAAAGCAGAATTCTTGCAGAAAATATAGAACTAATACAGACCTATGAAAGATTGGCACTGGTACGTTTTCAAAATGCCGGTACAGGCGGCGCATCCTCTGGAGAGATGCCTGTATCCGAAAACGGCAGCGAGTCAATGGGAGGGATGGACAGTGGCAACGCCTCTACACAAAAATCGGGGCGGGCCCGGAATTATCTTACTTCTCCGGGTACTTCTGCACCTATGACAAATTCTTCTGCCTCTGGAATGAGTGATGTGCTCAGGATTCGGATGCAGCTGAGGGAGATGGAAAGCAATCTGGCGTATCTCGAGGATACTCAGGAACTGCTAAAGGCTGAATTCAACCAACTGTTGAACAGGAGGCATGACCAAGTAGTGACAATAGCAGACACGCTCGAAAGCACGCATCTTGTGGTAGAGCGAATGGCCTTGCTAGACAGCATTACCGCCAATAATCCCATGCTGAAGATGCTGGATGCTGAAATGGAAGTCTATGCGTCGCAAAGGGAAATGGCACGGCTCGACGGGAAACCTATGCTGGGAGTAGGGTTAAATTATATGCCCTTTTCGCCTCGCGAGGGAGACGGCATGTCGATGGGTGGGAAAGATATGGTAATGCCTATGGTCTCGATCACGCTGCCGGTCTATCGGAAGAAATACAAAGCCATGACGAAAGCGGCTGAGCTAAACCAGATGGCAGTTCAAAATCGAAAGGAAAATGCCATTAATCAACTTGCGGTACAATGGCGTGCCAGCCTAATAGATTTAGATGATGCCAACAGAAAGACAGCTTTGTACAATGAACAAACTGCGCTGGCCAGGCAAACGCTGAAACTGCTGCTGACAAGCTATTCAACCAACGGACAGGGCTTTGATGATGTGCTTCAAGTGCAGCAGGAACTTTTGAACTACCAATTGCAACTCATAAACGCCGTTGTAAAGCAGCATACTTCCATTGCCATGCTGGAGATGCTTGCTGCCACGGTGCTGGTGCAGTGATTTAATACGCTATGTATTAATGGCTTAGTTCAAAAAGAAGGAGTATAAAAGTTTGCCTGGTGATATTTCAGGTAGAAAAATTAGAGAAAAATGATGTCAAACATTATATAGTCATGAAAAAAATCTTAGATAGCAAAATAGTTTTGATTGGGCTAACCTTGCTCGCAGGTGTTTTTATTGGCCTACTCATCAGCGGCGGGGGTAATCAGGAAGAGAGGCGGGCTGTAAATCAATCTACTGATTCCGAACATCAGCATAATGAGGCGGATAAGGAACTTTGGACCTGCTCCATGCATCCTCAGATTAGACAAGGAGAACCAGGAGACTGCCCTATATGTGGAATGGACTTGATTCCTGTGGTTGCAGCGCCTACAGCCAGTCATAGTCCTTTGGTAACAGCACTGAGTCCGGAGGCTGCCGCAATGGTTAATATCCAAACGTCCAGAGTCGCCGGTGTATCAGCAGAAGGAAAGATTCTGCTTACCGGAACAATACAGCCTGATGAGCAGAGACAGGCATCTATTACGGCAAAATTTCCCGGCAGAATCGAGAAATTGTACGTGGATTTCACCGGCGAAGTGATAAAAAAGGGTAACCGGTTGGCAAGCATTTATTCCCCTGAATTGGTTACAGCACAACAAGAACTTCTTGAGGCAGTAAATACCAAAGCTACTTTTCCCGAACTGTACGAAGCTGCCAGAATGAAACTGCAGCGTTGGAAACTTAGTGAATCCCAGATAAATCAAATTGAAAGTACAGGCAAGGTGAAAGATCAGTTTGATATTCTTGCAGATAAAAGCGGCATAGTTACTCAAAAGAATGTTGCAGTTGGAGATTATATAAATACCGGCAGCGTTTTGTTTAACGTTGTAGATTTGACGAGCTTGTGGGTAATATTGGATGCCTATGAGTCTGACCTGCCTCTTTTAAAAATAGGCGACGCAGTTGACTTTTCGGTCGCTGGCGTTCCCGGGAAGGCCTTTCAGGCTAAAATAAGCTTCATTGACCCACTAATAGATCCAGATACACGGGCAGCTGCTGTCAGAGCAGAGGTGCTAAATGAAGGAGGATTTTTAAAGCCGGAAATGTTTGTGAACGCCGATATAAACGTGGGAACACCTTCTGCACAAACTGCCCTTGCAATTCCCAGAACTGCATTGCTGTGGTCGGGAAAGCGGTCTGTTGTATATGTGAAAACTCCGGATGCCTCAGCACCTTCTTATGAAATGCGGGAGGTGACAATAGGCTCGAGAATGGGAGAGATGTGGCTCATTGAAGGTGGGCTTGAAGCAGGTGAGGAAATTGTAACGAATGGGGTATTTGCCATTGATGCTGCTGCTCAGCTCGCAGGAAATTACAGTATGCTCAACCGGCCGGAGATAAAAACACTGGAGGTGCCTGACGCGTTCCGAAAGCAAATTACCACGGTGGCCGATGCTTATTTTGAAATGAAGAAAGGACTTGTTGAATCTGATCCTGAGGCTTCTAAGGCAGCTGCAATACTGGTTGAAAATGCAATGAAAAAGGTTAACGGAGAACAATTGAAACCTGAAGCATTGCAAAACTGGGAGGCACTGAGGACGCGGATCGGACAGCAGAACAAACAGATTGCAAGTGCTTCCGGACTGGAAGAAATGCGGGAAGGCTTCAAGAAACTCTCATTAAATATACTTGAAATGACAGAACTGTATGGTCTCGAGAAAAACAAGTTGTATAAAAATTATTGCCCCATGGCATTAAATGACCAGGGGGCCTATTGGCTCAGTGAGGTGGAAGATATAAGAAATCCCTACTTTGGGGATGCCATGCTTACTTGTGGAGAAGTAAAAGAGACTTATCTTCGGGGAAGACCTGTGCTTGAAGATGATCGTATTGTTGATCAGTCTGGAACAGAAGTACATGCGCATTAAAAAAAATTCCAAATAAATGTCTGATAAAGTGGAAACGATACAACTATTTATTAAAAATATGGTATGCAACCGCTGTATTAAAGTGGTGAGAGATGAGTTGGAGGATATGAATCTACAGGTTTTGGATATCAAGTTGGGAGAAGTATTGTTGGGAAATGGCCGGAACGAGATTGAGCTTGAAAGTCTGAAAAAGCGTTTGGAAGAGAATGGTTTTGAGTTGCTTGATGACAAAAAAGCGAGAGTAGTAGAAAAAATCAAAAATATAGTCATTGAAACAGTGCACAACGAAGAAGGAGGAACCCCAAATCTGAACTTTTCGGATATAATTGCCTCCCGGATAGGAATGGATTATTCCTATTTAAGCACTCTGTTTTCATCTCTGGAAGCGGGCACCATAGAGCGGTACATTATCTTGCAAAGGATAGAGCGGGTAAAGGAATTGCTCGTATACAATGAGCTAACCTTGAGTGAAATTGCATGGAAGACAGGCTACAGCAGCGTTCAACATCTTTCCAGTCAGTTTAAAAAAATAACGGGTTTCACACCCAGTCATTTCAGGAAAATCAAAGGGGACAAGCGAAGGGCGCTCGACCAGGTAAAATGAAGCGATGGCTGACTGAATCGCCATGAATAGATTAATGGCAAAGCGGGATTTCGATAGCACTGTCATGCGAAGGTTGTACTTGGGGGCTTAGGTAAGGAATATCAAGCGACAAGCCTCTTAAAATAAACAACACCGCTATACAGGCCGCTACATAGGGTACTGTTTTTTGAATTCGGTTTTTAAATTTAAAGCTGATTAATTTGCCAGACAAGCTCAGGCTCAACATAACAGGCAGCGTGCCCAATCCGAATAGCGCCATATAAGCACCGGCTCCTGCAATTGATCCGGCGGTTAGGGAGCCTGCGAGTGCTAAATAGACAAATCCGCATGGAAGAATTCCGTTTAACATCCCAATCGAAAGCAGGGCGACTGAGCCTTTTTTATGGAGGAAAAATGAAAACGATTTTTTGATTTGGCTTACAAATGACGGTAATTTAAGAAACCTTGAGATTTTTCCTGAAAGGTTTCCAGGCGCGAACTGCAGCAGGAGGATAAGGAGTCCCGATAGGATAGAGATTCCCTGTTGCAAACCCGCTAAATTTAGAGTAAGTCCAAATATCCCGAATACCAATCCCATTAGCGTATAAGTTGCTACCCTCCCCAGGTTGTATGAGAGCCTTCCACGGAAGTATTTCCATTTATTGCTGCTGCCAGTGGGAAGTGCAAGCGCAATAGGTCCGCACATACCCATACAGTGAAATCC
>CAZWQB010000025.1:0-5241 GCA_964636035.1 uncultured Roseivirgaceae bacterium | reverse complement strand
TGGTCCTGATAAGCAATTTCTTTTTCGTAATAATTTTCTGTCACCAGATGGATGTTTTTCTGACGCATGCAGATCGTTACCATGCTAATCATAAACACCACAAAGCTTACAAACACGATCCCGATTTTAAATCCCCAGTTCATATTATATTTATTTTATATTGTTCCACTTTGGTTAGCAGGCTTTGGACAATTTCCCCTCTCCATTATTTCGTTTTAAACTTCTAATGCAACTACACATTGGAAAAACAGCAATGATAGCTTCTTCATCAATATTTTAAGCATAAGTACCTGGCAATTTAACCGTTGGTAAATTCATAATTAGTAATCAGTTCATCGTACATTAGCCACGGGCCCTACAAACCTGGTTTCTATTTCATCTATGAGTTCTCCGTTCGAATACACCATAACTGTAAAGCGAGAACTAGCAGTTTTTACTCTTTCTTTATCCAGCAGGATAAAAAATGTAGTTTCTTTTTTTGCCTGTCCGGAAAGCATCAGGTCATTTTCCCCAACAATCTTAATCTCCCCATCCGCACCTTTCAGCTCAAAGGAAACCGGAATATCATTGAAAGTTTTATTGACCAATTGTACATTATACAAATTGCTGATTCGCCCATCGGGTTGTTCCTGGTAAGTCATGCCAGGCACCCGCATAATGGTGGCTTCAACTGACTCTCTGCTAATGAGTAAATATGCAAAGGCTACTATCAATAAGACCAATACAGCGGAATAGGCAATGATTCGCGGCGTGACTTTAAGCTTTTTCTTTTCAGCGATCCCATTATATGAGTCGAAACGAATCAGACCTGTAGGGCGATTTATCTTCAGCATCACATCATCGCAGGCATCTATACAGGCAGTACAATTTACGCATTCCATCTGCGTACCATTCCTGATGTCTATTCCGGTCGGGCACACCTGGACACACAAGGTGCAATCCACACAGTCTCCCGTGTTTGCCGTTTCGGTTTGACTTTTCTTAATTTTACCCCTGGGCTCGCCTCTTAACCAATCATAAGCCACCACAATGGAATTTTTATCTAAGAGAACACCCTGCAATCTTCCGTATGGGCAAATTAACGTGCAGGCCTGTTCCCGGAGGTAGGCAAAAACACCATAGAAAATGCCTGTAAAAGCGAGCAGACCGACAAAACCAGCCAGGTTTTCCGCGGGAGATTTTTGAACAATTTCGATCACCTGGTCTACTCCTATAATGTACGCCATTACAGTATGGGCAATCAATAGCGCAATTAAGATGAAGACAAAGTGCTTTGTACCCTTTTTAATAATTTTATCCTTGTTCCACGGTGCTTTTGTCAATTTTCGCTGCTGATTGGCATCGCCCTCTATCCAATATTCAATCTTCCGGAAAACCATTTCCATAAAAATGGTTTGAGGGCAGGCCCAACCGCACCAGACTCGACCAAAAACTACTGTAAAAAGGATTATAAAAACCACGAAGATCAGCAGTACGAAAATTAAGAGGTGGGTGTCCTGCGGCCAGAAAACAGCTCCGAATATTACAAACTTCCGTTCAATGAAATTGAGCAGTAAAAGAGGCTGGCCTCCAATTTTTATGAACGGGCCTGAGAACAATAATGCCAGCAGTATCCAGGAAACCCAAAGGCGGCGACGATGTAATTTGCCGCCTGGCTTTTTTGGATATATCCAGGATTGCTTTCCATCATTGCCGAGGTTGGAAAAGGTATCCTTGAACTGCTCAGAATTTGTCTGTAATACTTCCATTTAGTCCCTACTTCATGCTGCCAACTGCAGTTGCAATTTCTTCCATTTCAAATTTGTCTCCCTGGGGGTCTTTTGGGTTTTTGGGGCTGGTTCCCTGCAGACTTATAACAAAGCTGGCCACTTTCTGGATTTGCTCCGGATTTAACTTGTCTTCCCAGGGGATCATCCCTTTTTCCTGAACCCCATATTTTATTACCTTGAAAACATCCTTTAAACTTCCGCCATGTAACCAATAGGCGTCAGTAAGATTAGGACCCACGGTGCCTCCCCCATCGGCGCCATGGCATGCAGCGCAATTTTGTGCGTATATTGCCGCAGCATCTTTAAGCGCTGCTTCGTCGGTAATCAGAGTTACATTATTTTCATCTATTGTACTTCCTGCTTCTTGCGTTCTTGCGGCTGCCTGCACTTCTGCCAAAGCCAGTTCGTCCTGATATTCTTCAAGCTGCAATTTGCCGGTATCCAGTACCAGATAGTGCAACACGTACACCACTGCAAATCCTATGGTTAGGTAAAACAGGTACTTGAGCCAGGGCGGCATGCTGTTGTTCAACTCACTGATGCCATCATACTCGTGGTCCAGCATGATCTCCTTTTCCTTTTCAACCGGTAGCAGCTTCCCGCTTCCAAAACGCAGGTTCAGTCGGGTCCACAGGCTTTGCGTTTCGTTGGGAGCCCTTGTCATGGAAGATGCTGCTTCTGCATTTTTCTCTTCTTTCAACAATTTCAGCACCGCAAGAACATAAAAGAAAACTACGACTATCAAAAGGGTCAGGAATATCAGGCCGCCCATTGCCAAAAACAACGCAAATTCGACTTCATTCATGTTTCCAGGAAAGGAAGATTCAACAGCCTGTTCCTGAGCCATTGCAGGACTCAACATACATATACAGAGTATAACGCTCCCTGCAAGCTTTAGCAGCCGGGCCCAGAAGGGATTCAGGCTGCTTGATGTTTGTTGTTTAGCTTTCATTTCCGTTTCCTTTTGACTCAGTGCCCTCTAAAGGCAAATTTTTCATTTTGTTGATGTATCTCTTATCTGCTTTTATTACCCACAAAAAGAGGAGGACAAAGAAGATAAAGAATATAAGCAACGAGATCACCGGATATATTTCAATTCCCTGAATTCTTTCAAAATAATGTTTAAACATGATTTGGTCCTCCTTTAATCTTGTTGTGAGACAATTTCTTTGACTTTTATATCGGTGCCTAATCTTTGTAAATAGGCAATCAGCGCTATGATCTCCGTGTCGCTGACCGCCGGCACTCCCGCGTCCTGCAGATTCTTAGTGATCCTCTCCGCCTGCTTCTCCAATTCTTTATTGGCTATTTTATCGAAACCTTCCGGATAAGGAACGCCCAGTGCTTGCATGCCTCTGATTTTTGCCGCGGTGCTGGTAGTGTCCAACCTGTTGGTCAGCAGCCATGGGTATGGAGGCATATTAGAGCCGGGAGACATAGATTCCGGATCTTCCATGTGGTGATAATGCCACGAGTCAGGATATTTTCCCCCAACTCTGTGCAGATCAGGGCCTGTTCGTTTGGATCCCCATAAAAACGGCCTGTCGTATACGAATTCTCCTGCTTTTGAATATTCACCATATCTTTCGGTTTCTGAACGGAAAGGCCTCACCATTTGAGAGTGGCAGCCCACACATCCTTCGCTGATGTAAATATCCCTGCCATGAAGCTCCAATGGCGTGTAAGGTTCCACTGCGGCTATTGTAGGCACATTGCTCTTAATCAGAAATGCCGGAATCAATTCGAAAATTCCACCTATTAGTATGGCAACAGTGGCTAGTAGTGTAAAGAATATTGGCTTTCGCTCCCACACCCTGTGCCAATGCTCCCCTTTTACTTTGTATTCTTTTTCCAAGGGTGCAGCTTCGTCGAACTCATTGGCCAGGAAAGTTCCGGCTTTAGCAGTTTTGACCAGGTTGTAGACCATGATAAATGTACCCCCCAGGTAGAGCGCACCGCCTAAAGCCCGCAGCATATACATGGGCTTTATCTGAATCACAGTTTCCAGAAAATTCGGATATTGTAAGAAGCCACTCGCGTTGAACTCTTTCCACATCAGACTTTGTGTGAGCGCCGCTACGTATAATGGCAATGCATAGAACAGAATTCCCAATGATCCCATCCAGAAGTGGGCATTTGCCAGCTTGGTAGAATGGAGCGATGTCCTCCACATCTTTGGTATCAGCCAATATAGAATTCCGAAAGTAAGGAATCCATTCCAACCCAGTCCGCCAATGTGAACGTGGGCCACAATCCAGTCTGTGTAATGGGCGATTGCATTTACGTTTTTCAGCGACAGCATAGGGCCCTCAAATACTGCCATTCCATAGGCCGTGATAGCAACAACCATAAATTTCAAAACAGGATCTTCCCGCACCCTGTCCCAGGCACCTCTGAGTGTCAAAAGTCCGTTCATCATTCCCCCCCAGGATGGGGCAAGCAGCATAATTGAGAATGCTACCCCCAGTGTTTGCGCCCATTCAGGCAGCGAAGTATATAATAAATGGTGAGGTCCTGCCCAAATGTAGATGAAAATCAACGCCCAGAAGTGGACAATAGATAATTTGTAAGAATAAATCGGACGGTTAGCTGCCTTTGGCAGAAAGTAATACATTAATCCCAGATAAGGCGTAGTGAGAAAGAATGCTACTGCGTTGTGGCCATACCACCACTGGACAAGCGCGTCTTGCACGCCTGCGTACATAGAGTAGCTTTTCATCCATGACACAGGCAGTGCAAATGAATTTACCACATGCAGTACGGCGACGGTCACAAACGAGGCTATGTAAAACCAAATCGCCACATACATGTGACGCTCCCGCCTTTTGATGATGGTGCCAATCATGTTTACCCCAAAAACCACCCAAACGATCGTAATGGCGATATCAATCGGCCATTCCAGCTCGGCATATTCTTTGGAAGTGGTGTAGCCCAGTGGCAAGGTGATCACTGCAGCCAGGATTATCAACTGCCATCCCCAGAAGTTGATGTAGCTCATTAAATCGCTGTACATCCGGGTCTTGAGCAACCTTTGCAGAGAGTAATATACCCCCATGAATATGGCATTTCCCACAAATGCAAAGATTACGGCGTTGGTATGTAAGGGCCTTATTCTGCCGAATGTGGTGTAAGCATTGCCCATATTTGCCTCGGGCCAGAATAGCTGGATTGCCGCTGTGAGACCCACAGCCATGCCAATAAGGCCCCAAATTACAGTAGCAATTGCAAAATACTTAACGATCTTATTATCATAGTAAAATCGCTCGAGCAGCAGAGGCCTTTTTTTTCCCGAAACCCCAGGTGGCTCTAGTTCCTGAAGGATGTTTTCTGTAGACATATCCAAATACTTTATGCGGTATAAATTTCACATTTTCGATGTTGCAAAATTATTTGGGGGACCTCACCTTTTATATGACGTCTATTATGATAAAAGATGATTTATGTCAGGTTTTATTTGGAAGGTTTTTCGGGC
>CAZWQB010000024.1:0-24294 GCA_964636035.1 uncultured Roseivirgaceae bacterium | reverse complement strand
TTTTTTCGTAAACGCCCAACCCAAAAAGTGCGAAATCATACTTTACCGGGTCTTCCGGGTCGAGCAGTTTTAACCCCGCAGTCAACTCTTTAGCGGTTTGCCAGTCGGTCTGCTTTCTGGTTATAAGCCCCAATTTTCTTCCTACCCTGTCCACATGCACATCGCAGGGGCAGACTAGCTGGGAAGGCTTTATCTTTTTCCACAAGCCGAAGTCAACCCCCCGATCATCATCACGCACCATCCATCGCAGAAACATGTTGATTCGCTTACAGGCAGAGTTTCTCGCTGGGGTAGCTATGTGCTTTTTTGTGCGTTGAGGGTAATCTTCCAAAGCAAAGAACTGATTATGAAATTTGATTAAGCCTGCCTCCATATTTTCCTCCTGTTGGTGATGTTGTGAAATAAACGCATTTTCCAAAGAGGTGTGCTGCTGATAATATTGGCGGAAGAAGTGTATAAAATAAAGTGTATCTGTTGCGTTAAAGGTCCTGTGCTTAAAGTTCAGAAAAGCTTTCAAATCGCGTTCCTCATGATGGAGCATAAAATCATAAGGCGCATTGTCCATCAAATTGAACAATTCTGTGCATTTGTTTATAATGGTTTTTCTTTGTCCCCAGGCCAACACGGCAGCAATAAAGCCACTTATTTCTATATCCTGAAGCGTTGAAAAGCGGTGGGGAATAGAAACGGGATCTTCAGCAATAAAATCCGGAGTATTGTATTGGAGATACTTTTGATCAAGCAGATCTTTTAAAATATTCAATTTATCGCTCCTGTTCAATCTTCTCCTCCACGTCACTCAGATGTACAAACACCTCGCCTCCTTCCGTTCCTGTAAACCATTTGATAATCACCTCATCGTCTTTTTCTGCTATCAGATTCCAGGAAAAAGATTTTATCTGCTGCAATGGTTTAATAGCGCCGGTCTCGCGATTGAAAAACACAAGCTGGAAATCAGGAACTTCTGATACATTGGTAGTATTCCATTCCTGCAGCAACAATCCAGCACCAAAAGGATGCTTAAAATCTCCAAAAAGGCGGTTTTCTAAAGCCGGTACTGCCGGGGTTGACCGAAACTTATAATAGGCAGGCCCAAACATGATCTCATCCACAAAGAGGCTCTCTATATCATAAATTCCAGAACTTGTAAAATGAGTCCAGGTAGGCTTTTTTATTTCAATGCCTGTTTCAGTATTGGCAGAAACTTTAGAAACAAGCTTGGATAGCCCTGAAAATACATAGAGGATGCCCATAAACACCAGAGAAAAAGTGGTTATAATCGGATACAGGATCACAAAAAGAACATTCCAAAGAAACTTAATCAGGGAATTGCCTCCTTCAGAAGATGCGTAGGGGCGGTCATTGAGCATATTGCTGATGTATTGAATAAAATATTGATCTAAACTATTATGCTAATGGAAAATATTTTCAAATAGTTCTGATGCGTTGCCTATTTATAAAGATTTGAAGCAAATACCAAAATAATTTTCAAAAAAAAGGGAAATAGGCTGTCATTAAGGTACATAGGAAATTTCAGCGGGAAATTTGTCATTTACCGCTCCAAGTCGCTCAAAAGCAGGCCTAGAAAGCTTGATCAGGACCTTGTCATTTGCCCCTGTATCAGGCAGCTTTCCTATTACCCTCACAAACACATTTTGGTTATTCATCTCATTGGTTACCTGCATAATGGTACCTATGGGTGCGGTCCGGTGTAGTGCAACATATTTCTTTGTATCAGAAGCATGTTCTATTACTTCGGCCAAGCCCAGCTCTACTATTTTTTTAAACCCGCTGGAGTTTGTTTTTTTCGTTTCCGCTTTTTCAGCAGGGCTTTCAACCGCTAAGGGAGGTGTGGAGGTTTCCGGCTCAACCTTGTTGTCTAGACGTACTACCTTTTCCTGTGCTACCTCTTCCGTAATAACCGGAATTTGCTCTGCTTCATCAAACTTATTCGCTTCCCGCTTCACCCGTATTGTCAGTTGCTGACCTACATCCAATGCATTGCCTTCCAGGTTGTTCCACTTTATGATATCCTCAACCGCCACATTGTACATCTTCGAAATCGAAAACAGGGTTTGCGAAGGCTCCACTTTGTGCACCACTTTGCTGGAAGGGTTTTTGGGATCATCAGAAACCGCATTGTTGTTGGCGTTACTTTTCGCAGGCTGCGCACTTTGCAGGCGGTCATTATTGGTAGAAGCAGCAAGCACCAGGGTTTGTCCCACATTTAAATCATTGGAATTCAGGTTATTCCACTTTTTAATGTCCGCCACCGGGATCCCATGCATTTGGGAAATAGCGTACAAAGTCTGTCCCGGAGCCACCGTGTGTGTATTTTTGGCTGTTTGTTTAGTAACACTGCTGCTGTATGGGATCTTCAAAACAGATTCAACTTTTAATCCTGCCTCTGCTTCCGGATTATGTTTTACAATTTCCTCTATGCTGGCATTGTAGCGCCTGGATAAAGAATACAAGGTTTCCTTCGCCTCTACTTTATGCAGTACAAAAGTTTGCCCGTTAATCACCTCAACGCCAATTGAATCCTTTACATTTAAAATCTCAGCTTGTACTGAGGTGGTCAGACAGTACATTAATACGATAAACGTAAGACGAATTTTCATCAAATGAGGTAAATTAAAGGTTGTAGCAAAAAATTTCATTTTTATCTTTAACAAATATGAGGTGATTTTCAACAATAAAAAAGGTTTCAAGGCCAACGGCATTTATATTTTTCTGAATGGCTTCGTGCAGATATATCTCCCCATTCTCGTCTATGATAAGCAAATAATTGACCAAACCTTCATCGTGAACATAATATGAAATAACTATCCAATGGTTTACTTCCAGATATTCTATAGCATTAACGGCCTGCAAGTGTAGCCTATTGTACAAAAAGGTTTTACAGGTGTCAAAATATGCAGAACCCTCCTTGTAGTGGTATGGGTAATGTGCCAGCTTATGCCCTTCCGGATTTTCTTTTACATCTAATACTATGCTTTCTTCAACAGCTTCTCGCCTCCCGCCCGTGAGCTCGATGGTCTCATAGCGCTTATCGTCGTCGTCGGTATTAATGCCTACCACCTTTTGTTCTGCCAACCTCAAAAAGGAAAAATTCTCATGCATCCAGCGAACCTCCTGTTTGTATACATCAAAAGCGATCAGCCCTTTGGGTTCAGGGTCTGCATTATCAACGTAGGTATGGAGTATCAAAACGCCATGGGTTATTGCCGTCATACCTACCCACCAGCTCTCTTCAAACTCCAGGCCGTCCCAAATTACTGACCCGGATGCAAGGTCAATGGCAGTAAAGCTTACCTGGTGCTTCTGATTATGCCTAATCTCTAAAATCAGAATTTTCGCGCTGTCATCCAGCATCATGTTCCATACAATGCCTTCAAATGAAAAAGAAAAATTTGGACTTAGTTTCTGCACCGCTTTATATTGTGTAAATTTAGTACGCAAATTAACGCTTTACACCAGGCTTTTCAAAAATATGTCTTACGATAAAACTAAACTCCTACTTCTCGCCCTATGCCTTTTAATGCCATTTAACTTTTTACGCGCCCAGGATTCGGCGCAGACAATTGTAATGAAGATGGAAATCAAATCGGATATCGATCCCCGGATGAACCGGTATGTCGACCTGGCGCTAAACCACGCTGATGAAATAAAAGCCGATTACATTATTATCGAGATGGATACTTATGGAGGTGCGGTGAACGATGCTGATGATATTCGCACGGCAATCTTAAATTATCCTAAACCTGTTTTTGTCTATATCAACAAAGATGCTGCCTCGGCAGGCGCACTTATTTCTATTGCCTGTGAGAAAATATACATGGCGCCGGGCGCCAGCATCGGGGCGGCTACTGTAGTCAACGCCGAAGGAGAAGCCGCCCCCGACAAGTACCAATCCTATATGCGCTCTATTATGCGGTCAACGGCAGAAGCTACAGGGCGAGATCCTAAAATAGCAGAGGCAATGGTGGATGAAAATCTGGAAATTGACAGTATTTCGCCAAAGGGGCAGGTGATTACGTTTTCCACCTCAGAGGCGATAAAATATGGCTATTGCGATAGTCAGGTAAATTCAATTGAAGAAATTCTGGAACTAAATGAAATCCAGGATTATCATTTGGCCAATTTTGAACTGGACAGAACCGAAAAGATAATTTCCATCTTCTTAAATCCTTTTATTAGTGGCATCCTGATACTCATCATCATTGGCGGCATTTATTTTGAGTTGCAAACGCCAGGTGTGGGCTTTCCTATTCTGGCTGCCTTTATTGCCTTGCTTTTATATTTTACTCCCTACTACCTGCACGGCCTGGCAGATAACTGGGAAATTATTATTTTCTTTATAGGTATCGGACTGATTTTAGTAGAAATTTTCGTAATCCCCGGTTTTGGTGTGGCAGGTATATCCGGTCTTGTCCTCACGCTGGGTTCGCTGATACTGGTCATGCTCAACAACAATTTATTCGATTTCTCATTTGTTCCGGCCGAAGATATCATTCAGGCGGTAGCGGCTGCAGGCATTGGTTTGATGGGCGGAATGGTCCTGATTTTCTATGGAGGGCTGAAATTTACGGAATCGAATGCCTTTAAAAAAATAGCCCTCCAGGATCGGTTTGACCGAACCCAAGGATACACCTCCAACTTCAAATCGGGGACTTTTATAGGTAAAAAAGGCATTACTTATTCGGTTTTACGACCCAGTGGAAAAGTATTGATAGATGATGAGATTTATGATGCTTACACCAGGGGAAATTATATAGACAAAGGTGTAGAGATAATAGTAGTGGATGAGGGCGGAACTTCTTTAAAAGTGAAAGAGCTAATTTCCTAACACCGGGCAAATTTTCGAAACATTAAAGTTCCACTTTTACAGCTAATTCAATGAGTAAGCCACTAAAGATATTGGGAGTCATTCCGGCAAGGTATGCCTCCACCAGATTTCCTGCAAAACCTTTGGCTGATATTATGGGCAAGTCCATGATCCGGAGGGTTTATGAACGTGCGCAAGCAGCAAGCAGCCTCACAAAGGTAGTGGTGGCCACTGACCATCGGGAAATTTTTGAGCATGTAGAAAATTTTGGCGGTAATGTATGCCTTACCAATCCTGACCATCAAAGCGGGACAGACCGCTGCCATGAGGCGCTCACACTCGAAAGGGAACAGTTCGACTTTGTCATCAATATTCAGGGGGATGAACCATTTATCGCTCCTGAACAGATTGATCTTTTAGCCTCCTGCTTTTCGGAAAGCGTACATATCGCAACCCTGGTAAAAAAGATAGAGAATGCACAGGCACTACACAATCCGAATGTGGTAAAAGCGGTGTTGGACAAAAACGACTACGCCTTGTATTTTAGCCGTGAAACGTTGCCGCATTTACGTGGAATCCCTAAGGATCAATGGCTGGAATCTGGTGTTTTTTACAAGCACATAGGGATATACGGTTTTGCAAGTCATACATTGCAGAAACTGGTTGCGCTACCACTATCTTTTCTGGAAAAATCTGAAGCACTTGAACAATTGCGCTGGCTGGAGAACGGCTATCGAATAAAAGTGCGCAAAACCAGCCTTGAAAGCATAGGAATAGATACCCCGGAAGATCTGGAGGAAGCCAAAAGATTCTTCTCCAAAAACCAACATTAGCTGTTTTGTTTGCTGCTGATTCTAAACCAGTTCGAGTCAAACCTACGCCTGTAAAATTTGTTGATATGTAAAAACAAAGTAAAACTCAGGTGCAAGTAAAAGAAGAATTACACATGCTTTTGTGATAACCACCTCTTACTTTCCTCCTTGGAAAAGGAGGAGAGTTGATTGTATGTGTAATTCTCCTTTATTCTTCCTTAAGCCGCAAGTTTCCGGAGAGGGGAGAATCTATTCAAATGAAATTTACACCTGAGTAGTTACAAAACAAATACAACAAAGGAATTATGGCAATAGGGGCAGAACTTGAAAAAAAGCTGAGCAAAATTTATGAGCCATCAACGACTCTTGACCTGAAGTTTAAGGGCAATGACCTCACAATAGTAACCAACAAAGAAGGGGAAGCAGTGACACTTTTCATTGGCAAAAGGAAAGAAAACAATGCGATTGCTGGCGAACGATACTCCAGGAGAATTGTCAAAGACAAGGATGGAAAAATTTTAAAAAGCCATTGGGATAACCAGGGGAAAATACTTTAACAGAGCGTGCGATAGCAAATTATTGCCGTTGTAGCCCTTTTATGAATTCTCCTAAAATGCAGAGACCGAGATCTATGTTGATCTTCGAGCAAATTTTAACAGATGCTATCCCTTTTAAGGAATGGCATCTGATTCAGCAACCCCTTATTCGGGAAATTGATACATTTTGCCGGCAATATCCTCTTCGAAGATTGTATATGGATTATCAGCGAACTCTTTAAAGTCCGAGGCGCCTGAAGCATCGGGAGTTGGCACATAATATCCTTTTTCGTCATTCCCCCAAAACATCATAAATGCCAGTTCGAGATCATGTTTTGTCAGTGACTTTAGCAAAATGTTGGTAAAGAAATCCTCTGGGGAAAGTGTTCCGCCTTTCATGAACCTATAGCCGGTTTCTGTCAAAGCAGCCACTTTTTTATTGCTTTTTGCAAAGTCGCTTATAATTTTAAGGCGCGTAGCAGCATCATTTACGCCTTTGGCACCCTTATTATCATAGTCACCGTAGTTGTCAAAACCCACTATATCTACATATTCATTGCCAGGATACCTTTCCAGGTAAACCGCCTCCGTAGAAAACCTGTTGTCCGGAGCAAATGCATAAAGTATGTTTCTCACCTTCAACTCATCCCGAAGATACTCCACGGTAAACCGCCAGTTTTGAATATATTCTTCAGGTGTGCTAAAAGATCTTCCCCACCAAAACCAGTCTCCGTCGAACTCATGAAAAGGGCGAAAAACAAATGGAATCAAGTCGCCATTCTCATCTCGTAACTGATCCGCTATTTCTGCAAGCTTTTGTAATTTCAGTTTATAAGCTTCATGATGCTCGCC
This sequence comes from uncultured Roseivirgaceae bacterium, assembly GCA_964636035.1. Taxonomy (GTDB): domain Bacteria; phylum Bacteroidota; class Bacteroidia; order Cytophagales; family Cyclobacteriaceae; genus CAMPJM01. The sequence continues at coordinate 17,266 of CAZWQB010000024.1, read as the reverse complement.
TCCTTCAAGAATACTTCTAAAAACAGTTTGCTTTTGTTCCTCCGTATACCCCTCGGTGTAGAAGGTCCGGCCTGAATGGTCACCGCGATAATGCCAGGTAAAATGCAGAACACTTCCTCTTTTATACGCTTTTTTTGCAACATCTATAATCTTCAGCTCCTGCTGGTACCACCAGTTATTCGCCTCGCCTGTGTTTTCTTCATCAGTGATGAACATAAAATCGAGGCCGAGCAAGCCTGGGTTTTTCCCGGACACCAATTTCATGTCAGAAGTTTCATCATTGGTACCGCTCGAGGCATGGAAGTTAATATAGGCATCCTGCTGACCAACAATAATCTTTTCTCTGCTACTCATCTTAAGGTTATAGAAGAGTGCGGCAGTCTGCTCCGTTGCGTTTTTGTCTACCATCAACTGCAAAACTGCTGCTGCATTGGGTTCGGCAAAATCGGATGGAAGCGGCTCCTCGGTGACAGGGTCGGGATCAGGAGTTGGGTTCGGATCCGAGTCAGCGACGTTGCTGTCTTTGCAGGCACTTATATTGAAACAAAGGCATAACACCAGAACACCAATTCTTTTTATCACTATCATAACGTTCTTTTTATCTACAAATCGGAGGAAACTGAATTGCTCAAATTCCTAACTATTGTATAGCCAAAGATACATAGGAACAAAGGATGGACAGGCCACTAAATCGTTATAAAAGGGGATGTTTTGGTTAACCCTTCGTGCGCAGCTTGTTGGGCAATGGCTCTTCACTTCTGGCATTCACGCGATCAGATTTAATTTGAATTAGCCGGAAAAAATGGGTTGGAAAAAATAGAGAAGTGTGCGTTCCTTCAAAAATCAACAGCTGCCATAGAGGAAAACCCGATGGCAGCTGCTGGTAAAATTAGTTTCTATAAAAATTAGTTTCTATACGGATCGATGGTTTGTATAGAGCCGTCTGGATTATGAGTAAGCTCAGTTACCTTCATACTTCTTAGCCATGTGACACCGCCAGACAATGAACTGTCATGATAGAACAGATACCATTTTCCTTCGAACTCTACAATAGAATGGTGATTAGTCCAGCCAATTACCGGATTCAAAATTACGCCCTGGTAGGTAAACGGACCATAAGGATTGTCTCCTGTTGCATAAACGATATAATGGGTGTCGCCGGTAGAATAGGAAAGGTAATATTTGCCATTGTATTTGTGCATCCATGCAGCCTCAAAAAATCGCCTATCATAGTCTCCTGCTAGCAAAGGCTGGCCGTTTTCATCCAAGATCTGAACTTCTTTTACCTCTTCGTCAAAGGATAACATGTCGTCGCTCATTCTTGCAATTCTGGGTAAAATTGCCGGCTCATCTACCTCGGGCTCCACGCCTGTAGAATCGTATTCTCCGGTTCTCCAACGCTGCAACTGGCCGCCCCAGATCCCTCCAAAATACATGTAAGAGGTTCCGTCTGTATCCGTGAATACAGCAGGATCCATGCTGTAGCTACCTTCGATGGGTTCTGGCTCGGGAGTGAAAGGTCCTGCCGGGTTATCGCTCACCGCAACGCCTATTCTGAAGATATCCTGCTTATCTTTTACACAAAAGTACAGAAAATATTTTCCATCCTTTGTACCAGCATCCGGAGCCCATAGTTGCCTTCCTGCCCATGGAATATCCTTGATATCCAATACTTTACCATGATCAGTAACCTCTCCACCTATACTATCCATTGAGAATACATGATAATCCCGCATATCAAAATGAGATCCATCATCTTTCTCAGGAATTCCGGCATCGATATCGTGAGATGGATAGATATAAATTTTGCCCTCGAACACGTGTGCTGAAGGATCAGCAGTGTACATATGCGTAACCAAGGGCTCTGAAATGGCATTCAATGTATCTTGTGATTCCGTATTAACAGAATCCGCTTCGGAAACGTTTTCTGAATTTTCAGATTTGGGGCTACTGCACGCGCTTGCCAATGCCAGGCAGGACATGATGATACCCCCGCGCAACAAATTAGAAATTTTAAACATAGTATTTTATGAAATTTGATAATTGATAAAAAACAAAATTACCATACAGATGGAGAAGAGCGTACCTTTTTTTTAGCAATTCTGCACGAAATATAAATTTTTTATTCAATTATGCCTCAAAAATCAACCCTTTTTTCAATAATTTTCTAAAAATTCATTGAAGAAAATAAGATTGTATTAGTTCCAGTTAATATAGTTTAAGTCAGTGCCCGGTCCAGATGAACATAACCTCCGTCCACTACCATCAACTGACCTGTAGTATGCCCTGAGCGTTCGGAGAGAAGAAACACCACCATGTCGGCAATTTCCTCCGCTTTGGTCATGCGACTGCCAAGAGGAATTTTAGAAACAATTCTATGAAGCTTTTCACCAGGATGCTCGAAGGTGCTCAACCAGGATTTATACAAGGGCGTCATTACTTCGGCGGGGATCACTGCATTAACGCGAATACCAAAAGGCAAAAGTTCGGCAGCCCATTCGCGGGTAAGTGCTAACTGCGCTCCCTTGGCCGCAGCATATGCTGAGGTTTGCCCCTGACCTGTTATCGCAGTCTTAGAACTTATATTCACTATGCTGCCTTTGCTTACCTTCAGATGGGGAAGCGCATAATGCGCGAGATTGTAGTAATGCGATAAGTTTAACTGCAAGGAGGCCATAAATTTCTCCGGGCTTCCTTTTTCCAGGCCTATACCGTCGTTTACGCCGGCGTTATTTACCAGACCATCAATTCTACCGAAAGCAGCTATGGTCTCATCTATTACCCTTTTGCAGCTTTCTGGGTTCTCCAAATCTACCACAATGCTGTGCCCCTTGACGCCCTCTGCCGTTAAAGATTGCAGCAAAGATTTTGCTGCATCACCCGATCTGCCAGCAATAACAGGAACTGCCCCTTCTTTAGCAAGGCTTTGAGTAACTGCCTCACCTATTCCTTTGGCACCTCCCGTAACAATAATGACTTTATCCCTAAGCTTTAAATCCATCGATAGAAATTATGAAATATGAATTATGAATTTTGAATTATTAATCTTGGTAACTACTCAGCTTAAAACGATTCTAGAGTAGATTCTCATTTTTCCAGCTCTTTCTGGCTCAGGGAAGATTAAAGAAGAATTACACATGCCATCAACTCTCCTCCCTTTCTAAGAAGGAGATTAAGAGGTGGTTATTACAAAATATGTGTAATTCATCTTTTTCTTGCACCTGAGTAGATATAAATTATGGACTATGAATTTTGTAGCACCTCAGGGCATTCAGACCCATGATTTTTTTCTGATCTTCAATATCAAATTGCGCAATATATTTGGTTATTAGCTTTATTACCCGTTCATATTCCGCAGCCAACAGACAGACCGGCCAATCGCTGCCAAACATAAGTCTGTCCGGACCGAAAGCTTCGCAAACGATATCCAGATAAGGCAAAATATCCGCTTCCTTCCAATTTTCCCAATCTGCTTCTGTAACCAGACCGGACAATTTACAATGAACCTGTGGGTGCTCAGCCAAAGCCTTTATTTGCTGTGCCCAGGGTTTCAGAACACCCGCTTTGATAGCCGGTTTTGCGATGTGGTTCAGCACAAAATTTTGGTCAGGGAATCGCTCCACAAAGCTTTTTGTCACTGCAAGTTGCTTTTCGTGAATGAGGATATCATAAACCAAACCATATTCCCTCAGCAAACCCACTCCCCTGTTAAAATCTTCCCGCAACAGAAATTCCGGATCTGTCTCCGACTGCACCATGTGGCGAACCCCCACAAATTTTGGATTCTGCGCAAACAGGTTTAAATCTTCCTCTACGCTGTCTTTTGCTAGATCTACCCAACCTACAACACCTTTGATCAAAGAATTCTCCCCTGCGAGGTTGAGCAGCAGCTCATTTTCCACGTGGGTTTGTCTCGCCTGTACAGCAATGGTGCCATCGACTTCATGATGGTGATGAACCGATTGTAGGTGTTCAGGTAAAAAATCACGCTTAAGAACAGGCATATCTTCGCCAATCCAGCCATACTCCAGCGGGTCATATCGCCAAAAATGGTTATGAGCGTCTATAATTAACATTCTATTGCTGATTATAAGCCTTTACCGTTTGCTTTGAACTGCCTAAACCTTCGATACCCAATTCCACCTCATCTCCAGGTTTCAAATAAAATGGGGGTTTTTGACCCAGGCCAACGCCCGCAGGGGTACCTGTAGAAATGATATCTCCGGGCATCAACGACATGAACTGGCTCAAATAGCTGATTAAAAAGGGGACTTTAAAAACCAAATTGCTCGTATTACCATCCTGCAGGGTTTTTCCATTGACTGTAAGCCAAAGCCTTAAATTGTGTATGTCACCTATTTCATCTTTAGTGGCCATAAAGGGTCCCAGTGGTGCAAAAGTATCACAGCTCTTTCCCTTCACCCATTGTCCGCTCCTCTCCAACTGAAACTCTCGTTCGCTGTAGTCGTTATGCAGCAAATAACCTGCAACGTAGTCCATGGCTTCGTCTTCTGAAACATAGGAGGCCTTTTTGCCAATCACAACCGCCAGTTCCACTTCCCAATCCGTCTTTTTGCTACCTTTCGGGATCACAAGGTCGTCATTGGGACCGCAGATTGCAGACGTTGCCTTAAAAAAAACAACGGGTTCTTTGGGCAAATCCATGTTACTCTCCGCGGCGTGGTCGGAATAATTCAAACCGATACATATTATTTTTCCCGGCCTGTAGATGGGTGATCCCAGGCGAAGATCATTACCTACTACAGGTGCCGTTGCGGTATTTTTACTTAACCACTCCGCCAGGGATGAGAGACCGTCATTGGCAAAAAAATCCTCATCAAACCTACTGGTAAAGCTACTTACATCAATTCTTTCTCCTGTTTCCGTAATTACACCTGGCTTTTCTTTTCCAGGTTCTCCAAAACTTATTAATTTCATTTTTATCGGGTTTTGATATTAAGATTTATGGATCATTAAAAAAACTTATGGAGGCTATGTGTTCAAAGAGATGAAGCCTCCATCGATCGGGTAATTGCTTCCTGTAATAAAGCCTGCTTCGCCAGAACAAAGAAATAATGCCAGTGATGCAATTTCTTCAGACCTTCCCATTCTGCCGATAGGCTGAGATTTCGAGAGCTTGTCAAACATTTCCTGCTCCTGCCCCGGATAGTTTTTCGCGAGGAAACCATCCACAAAGGGCGTATGCACTCTTCCCGGTGCTATGCAGTTACATCGGATGTTCTGGTCTACGAAATCCTTGGCCACAGACATGGTCATGGTGAGGACGGCGCCTTTGGTCATGGAATAGGCAAACCTGTCTCGGATCCCTACCACTGATGCCACCGACGCCATGTTCAGGATTACACCCCCTCCTCCTTTTAGCATATAAGCAACGCCCGCTTGCAGGCAATTATATACACCCTTCACGTTTACCTGATACAACCTGTCAAAATCATCTTCGTTTGTATTAAGTACATTTCCAACATGGGCAACCCCGGCATTATTCACAAGCACATCAATTCTACCTTCTTTTTGATAAATGCTTTCAAAAACATGCTTCACAGCCTCTTGATCGGCAACATTGCAGGCAACAAAACTTGCTTTGCCTCCTAGCGTAGTGATTTCGCTGATCACGCCTTCTCCTGCTTCTGCGTTTAATTCTAACACATATACCTTTGCGCCTTGCTGGGCAAAAAGAAGTGATATTGCCTTACCAATGCCACTTCCACCTCCTGTTACAATCGCAATCTTGTTCTCTAACTTAAACAGGGTATTCGCATTTTTCATTCTTCGTGAATATTTTTTCTATATTTTGCTCTTTTTCTTCTCTTCAAGGTGGTTATAGGCTTTTATAAAGATACGCCTCTCTTCCAGGGAATAAAATCATTTTGCTGAAGTTCCTGCGCTTTTGTCTCCACTTCACCACTGGCTACCCTGATGCAGTAAGCTAGAATGGCTTCCCCCATGTCTTGCAGAGAGACACCTTCGGAGAGTATCTTCCCTGCATCTACATCAATCATGTAGGGCATTCTTTCTGCGAGGGTGGTGTTGCTTGAGATTTTTATAACTGGCGCAACAGGATTTCCCGTAGGCGTCCCAAGTCCGGTGGAAAACAAAATGAGGTTTGCCCCTGAGCCTGCAAGCCCTGTGGTGGATTCGACGTCGTTTCCCGGCGTGCATAGTAAATTAAGCCCCGGTTTTGTTACCTGCTCAGTATAATCCAGCACATCTGTAACCGGAGAACTCCCTCCTTTTTTGGCAGCACCGGCCGACTTAATAGCATCCGTGATTAGACCATCTTTTATGTTACCGGGTGAAGGGTTCATGTCAAATCCTGAGCCCACGGCTTCGGCCCGGCTGGCGTATGCGCTTTGAATTTTTATGAATTTTTCTGCCAACTGATCATTGACACATCGGTTTATCATTTCCTGTTCTACGCCACACAATTCAGGAAATTCCGACAGAATCACAGAACCACCCAAACTTACGAGCAAATCTGATGCGTAGCCCATGGCTGGATTAGCAGTGATTCCTGAAAAACCATCGGATGCACCACATTCAAGCCCTATGCAAAGTTTGGAAAGAGGAGCCGGCTTTCGTTGCAGCCTGTTTGCCTTCTGCAACTCCTGAAACGTTTCTTTTATTACTTTTGACAAAAATTCTTCTTCGGAAGCAGCCTCCATTTGTTGTTCATAAACCAACAGCTGCTTATCAAATCCAGGTGCTATTGCCGCCAAAGCCTCATTTAACCACTCAACCTGCGCATGCTGGCAGCCCAGGCTTAGAACGGTAGCACCGGCCACATTCGGGTGATTGATGTAACCAGCCAGGAGCTGACAAAGCGTCCGCGCATCGTCGCGGGTGCCCCCACAACCTCCCTGGTGAAACAAAAACTTAATGCCATCAATGTTTGAAAAAACCCGCCGAGGGGGCGCCAAATAGGAAGATAAATCATCCTCGCCTTTCAAAGGCAGTCCTCCCGATTGATAATTTGTTACCAGCCCACTGACAAGTGAGGCATAAACGGAGCGCTTGCTGTATCCCAGCTCTCTCGTAAGCACTTCTTTAATTACATCCAGATTTCTATTTTCACAAAAGACGAGGGGAACAAACAACCAATAGTTAGCAGTTCCTACTTTACCATCGCTGCGATGATACCCATTAAAAGTGGCATCTTTCCACCTGGAGACATCTGGCGGATTCCATTGATATTCGCCGGATCTGGATTTATAGTTCTCGCTTTCATGGATCACATTATGGGTGTGAATAAGGCCTCCCTTCGGGATGGCCTGTGTAGCTTTTCCCACCACAATTCCATACATGTAAACGTAATCGCCAGGATTAAAATCTATGGCTGCAAATTTGTGTTTGGCTGGAATTAAGTCCCTGGCAATAAAAACCTCATTGCCCCACAAAACTTCCTTGCCCTCGGGAATATCTTCAAGGGCGATGATCACATTGTCTATGGACTGGAGTTTTAATACCATGCTATTCTAGTTGCAAAGAAGTAAAAGCAAAATCCAGGATTGCGAACGCTAACCTGGCCAAAGTTAACATTTTCAGGCGCCGATCAAAAAATTCTGGCGAGCCTGATTTGATCTGATCGTAAGTCTTATTTTAATGACAGACCATTCGAAACCAAAGGAAATTAGAAGCGAAACAAAACTCAATATTCCTGTCTCAACTTCTAATCTCCTAATAACCAAGCTATGAACCTTTTACTCTCTGCAAATATCATCTAAAAAACACTTTGAGTCCTCTACGGAATTACCAAATCATGGTACTATTTTAACATAATCATTCTGAATTGAATCTGGTATCATAAAATTAGATCAATGCAGCTCAAAAAGTGATTTTTTTAAAAGGTAAGGATGACAAACAATCTGACAGGTTAAATACATCTACAAGCATTTACCGGACAAACTAGCGGCAAAAATTTGCCTTTCCGACATAGCAGAAATTTCTAATGCAAGCGGCACTGCCTTCTGCCGCTTTGTTAAGCTGACAACAGGAAAGCGCATTCCGCACTTGCTAAATGAGAAATCAAGCATGCCGACTCTTTCTCCAATCCTCAGAGAAGAGCGCGCAGGTAACGACGGCCTTCACCGGCAAATCGCCCAGCGCATTCCTGGAAAGGTAAACAATCACGTCAGTTCGGGAGAAAGTTGTCCCTCAGTGTTAAAAACCGGCAAAGATTGGGTCTCGAACTTCTTTTTATAAGCCCGTGGGGTTAAACCTACTATTCTCTTGAAGAGCTTTCTAAAAGCTTTCGAGTCGGAATAGCCAACATCATACATTGCTTCAGAAATAGAGGTTGCTGTATTTTCCAGAATCTTCTTAGATGCTTCGATACGAATGTGCTGCAGATATTCTAAAGGTGTATTCCCTGTTGCCGATTTAAAACGTCTGATAAAATTGCGTTTACTCACTGGCAATTCCTTTATCAATTCATCTACTGTATTGATTTCAGAGAAAGCTTTCGCCATTTGCTCCTGTGCACTTGCAATAATTTTATCCTGGTGTTTCGTAGGTGCAAAGGTTGCAAAATGAGACTGCCTTTTCCGATCAGGGTCGATTGCGAAATATTTAGCAGCCCTTAACGTCATCTCGCTTCCGCAGTATTTTTCAATCAGATGCAGCATCAAATGAAAGCTCGAAGTTGCCCCTCCACTTGTATAAATGCCCCCATCGTCGGTAACAACTTCATCTTTTACCAGAATTACGTCCGGAAATTGCTTTCCAAATTCTCCGGCAGCATTTACATGGGTGGTAGCTTTCCTGCCATTGAGTAAACCAGATATTGCCAAAAGATAGGCGCCTGTACAAAAACTGGCAATTTCAGCTTCTTTTTGAAACTGTTTCTGCAGCCAGGAAATCAGTGGGTAATTGGCCTGAAGAAAAGTAGGAAGGTCTCCAGTTTTGAAGGCAGGAATCAACACCATATCTGTCTTTTCTATGGAAGCTACGGGAAAAGCGATATTATTATCAAACGCTTCTCCACCTTCGAGGCAGGCCAGTTTTATATCGAAAAACTCTCTTCCCGAGTCCTGCTTGTAAAATGAATTAACCGATTCAAAGAAATCTACTATGGCAGCCACGCTGAGCGGACGATGATATTGGGTTAATAGCAACGTTATTTCCATCCCAAAAAAATTTAGAAATTAAATGTAATAAATTATGGCATAAATACCCCTTGAAGTTGTCATTTTTTGCCACCAATCCGCCTATACGCAACACTATATTTGTATAAATTTAAATTATGACCTTATGGCTAAATTTGGAAAGATACTTTGGCAGGACTTGACTGTAGAAAATGCAGAAGAGGTTAAAAATTTCTACCAGGAGGTAGTTGGCTGGGACTCGTCTGTTGTTGATCAGGGAGGCTACCATGATTTTAATATCCATCCACAAGCCGGATCAGAAGAGGCAATCGCGGGAATCTGCCACAAACGCGGCGAACTACAAAATTTTCCCTCGCAATGGCTGATGTATATCACCATTGAAAACCTCAATAAAAGCATTGAAAAATCGAAAGCCTTAGGAGGAAAAATTGTAGAAGGTCCAAAAAAGATGGGAAAATCCAGCTATGCGATTGTGCAGGATCCGGCAGGAGCATATTTTGTTTTGTTTGAGGAATAAAAAAGATAAAAGATTAACATCAAATGGAAAATTTTGACTGGACTTCATTTACGAAAAGAATAGCGATAAAATCTAAACGCTCCGACATTTATAATGCATGGACGAAGCCATCCGAAATAGAAAAATGGTTTCTCAAACAGGCTGATTTTTTAGATGCTGCCGGAAAAGCAATTGACAAGAGTGCCCCGGCTCAAAAAGGACATGATTACGTCTGGCAATGGTTTATTTACGATGATGTTGTAAAAGGCGAGGTTCTGCAAGCCAATGGGCGTGATTTCATACAATTTACGTTTGAGGGACCGTCAATTGTAGACGTCAAATTGACCGAAGTACATGACTATGTGCTTGTTGAACTCACGCAAAAGGATATCCCGCTTGATGACCATTCCAGGCAATATGTAAGACTTGGTTGCGCCTCAGGATGGGCCTTTTATTTGGTGAACCTAAAATCAGTTTATGAAGGCGGCCTGGACCTGAGAAACAAAGATGAAAGGCTAACTCCTATGATAAATAATTAATCTTTGCATCCAAACTTGAGCTCGTCAACCTGCGCCGTAATGTGCAGTTTGCTCATTAACCCAGCTCATTTTTTATTGTAGCGCAACCTTGTAAGTGACTCTTCAGGATTTTCAACGCGAATCCGTCCTGTGTACATTCCGGCTGCACGCATAATTTTGTTACTTCCGTGCCTTCCTTTGATCTTATCAATGGCCTGATAGAGATTTACGCTTGAGGCGGTGTCATCAAATAAATGAATCTGATAGTTTCCCCTTACCAGATTACTAAACCGAACTCCAATCAACCTGATCAGTCTCGTCCGGTCAAATAGTCGGTTAAACAACTCCATGATTGTCCGTAGCAATACATGATCAGACGAGGTGTATGGGATTTGTAATTGTTTACTCACCGTATCAAAATTGGAATAGCGGATTTTTACGGCAACGCATGATGTTAATTTACCTTCGCTCCTTAATTTAAAAGCGATCTCTTCTACCATGCTTACCAAAAGTGCATGGAGCATCCTGGTGTCATTCGAGTCTTTATGAAAGGTGTTTTCAGTAGAAATAGACTTCCTTTCTGAAAATGGAATTACCGGTGAATCATCAATGGCATTGGCCCTTTTCCACAACTCAATTCCATTCTTTCCCAGAAGACTTTCAAGCCGATTCACGGGCATCTCACGTAAATCCAACACTGTGTTAATGCCCAGGGCCTGCAATATTCCATAGGTTTTTTTACCAAGCATAGGAATCTTGGCGATGGACATCGGAGCTATGAAATCACGCTCCGCACCTGCTAAAACTTGAATTTCTCCATTAGGCTTGGCCTCTCCCGTAGCAACTTTTGATATCATTTTGTTAACCGATAGCCCCATAGAAATAGGAAGCCCGGTCTCCTTTATGATTGTCTGTCTCAATGCCTTTACCCATTGAAAGCAACCAAAGAAACGATCCATTCCACTTAAATCGATGTAAAATTCGTCTATAGAAGCTTTTTCAAACAGAGGCGCATGCACCCGCATGATTTCCGTGATGGTTTGAGAATAATAACTATAAGCTTCCATGTCGCCTGAAATGATCCTGGCTTCCGGACATAGCTTTCTCGCGGTGTACATAGGCATGGCCGAATGTACGCCAAATTTCCGCGTTTCGTAGCTACAGGAAGCAACTACTCCCCTATTACTGCTCCCTCCGATAATCAGCGGCTTCCCAATAAGATCAGGATTTCGCAGTCGTTCTACTGAAACGAAAAAAGAGTCCAAATCAAGATGGGCAATTGCGCGGGGTAAATTGTCGACCAACATTATTAGTATTAAGGTTACAATACTAATAATTTTAGCTTTAATTATTTACTGTTATCTAAATTATAATTAACAGCATCGCAGCATTACGCCGCAAGGATCGTTGCTATCTGTGCTTTTTCTTCCGAGCTAAATTGCAGGTTATCCAAGGCCAGAAGTGAGTCGTGTAGCTGGGAAGTTTTGCTAACGCCCAGTAGAACGGAAGTTACCCTTTCGTCTTTAAGCAGCCAGGCCAAAGCCATTTGTGCAAGCGACTGATCCCGCTGCTCAGCGACATTATTTAAACGATTGATTTTTTCCAGAATTTTAGGGGTAAGCTGTTGCTGTTTTAAAAAACCATGTGGACTGGCTGCGCGGGAGTCTGCAGGAATGCCCCTAAGGTATTTATCTGTGAGCATACCCTGCGCCAGTGGTGAAAATGGAATACACCCTACGCCTTCTCCTTCCAGCAGTTCCAGCAGGCCTTCTTCTTCCACCCACCTTTCGAACATGGAGTACTTAGGCTGATGAATGAGGCAGGGCGTCCCCATACTTTTTAATAGTTGTATCGCCTTTGCAGCCTCTTCGGGTTTGTAATTCGAAATCCCAACGTACAATGCTTTACCCTGCCGCACTATCAAGTCCAAAGCTGCCATCGTCTCCTCTAATGGTGTTTCCGGATCAGGTCGGTGGTGGTAGAAGATGTCTACATAATCAAGCTGCATTCTCTTGAGACTTTGATCCAAACTAGAGACGAGGTATTTTTTTGAGCCATAATCTCCATAAGGCCCCTCCCACATGGTATAGCCGGCCTTGGTCGAAATTACCATCTCATCCCGGTAGCCTTCAAAATCTTTTTTTAAGATTGCTCCAAAATTCTCTTCTGCAGAACCAGGAGGTGGCCCGTAATTATTGGCGAGATCGAAATGGGTAATGCCACTATCAAAGGCTGCCCGGATAATTTCTCGTCCATTCTCAAATTTATCTACACCACCGAAATTATGCCAAAGCCCCAAAGAAAGCAAAGGAAGTTTTAAGCCACTGCGACCACAGCGGCGAAAGGGCATGTTGATATAACGGTCAGCATTGGGAATGTATGGCATCGTGGTGTGGTTAAAAAGATCAGAAATTAAAAAGGTACTGCTTACAAAAATTTCCGGGCCTAATTGGCTCTTGCTTATGAGCCATGTACTCCGGTAACAATCAATGGAAATTATATATCAAGATTTGCATGGATTTCCCTGCATTTCTCCACTGTGAGCGGCTTTTCTAGAAATGAAATAATTTGTTCATACTCGCCGGCTTTTTTGCGGTCGTAGCTATCCACAGAAGAAGTAGTCAACACCACAAAAACTTTGTTAGCAAAAGCAGTCTTCTGAATTTCGTTCAGGAACTCCCAACCATTCATGACCGGCATGTTGATATCCAGGAACAAGAGGTGGTTCTCAGTCTCACTTGCAGATTTCATAAAAAAATCGAGACATTGCTTTCCATTTAGAAAAGTAAGCGGATCTTCCGCCAATTCGCATTTTTGTATGATTTTTTTATGTAGAAAAATGACGATTGGGTCGTCATCTATAATCAATGTTTTAATTTCCATTTCCAGTAGTAATCTAAACCTCTACCAATTCCGCCTTCAAGAATTCGTTTCGCCTCTTTCCATAGCTGTACAGAAAACCTCCTTATGGCCCTCAAAGCCCAATGCCGTCAAAAATAAGCTATTTCACCCCATCCCCCGCCGAATGCTTCGGGACAGGCAGAAACCTCCGGGAACCTTCTTCTGAAGAAGAAGGAATGTCCCTTTACTTGGTAACAGTACGCATCAGGCCTGGTTAAATCGATTGCAAAAAATCATTCCGATTCGTCCGGCCATTTCTATTTTTTTGCTCCTGACGGCACTATCGGCGCCATCCATCCTGCCAATTTAGAAATTATTTTTTAATATGGTGTTCTAAATCAGGTTTTATTCAATATTCCAAACGCAAAAGGCTTTCCGGTACCCTTCGAACCAACCAATACATAATTAAAAATTCCCGGTGGGCAGTAAAGTCCGCTATAGCATCAGGTAAAGGAGGGTAGGAATTAATTCTACAATATGTGACTCGTGCCACTCTTAGAGGCTAAAGTAAATCAGATGCGATTTCCAACTCGGTGTTGAGTTGCTGTTCCGGCATAGATTTTAAAAATAAATCCTGAGAAGGCAGATTCTTGACTTCTCTCATCGCCATCCACATCATCTCATCCATGCTTTGAAAATATTTTCCCGTCAGCGGGTTGCCATTGAATAAAACTACACCTCCAACACCATTTTGTAGCTGCACCATCATGGCAGACGCTCCGATTAAAGAGCCCGTGTGCCATCGGTTGCCTTTTTCGTTGACGCACCATCCCAGGCCATAGTTTTCATTGACATTGCCAGGGGCCATCATCGCAACAACTGACTCAGGAGAAATAACATCTCTCTGGCTACCCATTCCGCTGGATGCAACTAAAATTTTTGCAAGATCTGTTGCGGACGCAAGCCAGCCTCCGTGAGCATCCATTGCTTCGATATTGAACGTACCATAGGGGAAATGTTCAGGACTTTGTGCAAAGAGCTCGTTCTGGTTCACCTGATAAACCACCTCCTTTGGTTTTCTTTGATCAAAGCGGTTTTTCGCCAGCGCCATTTCTGTAATTTCCAGAGGATCTAAAATATTTTTTTGAACATACTCCGAATAGCTCATTCCTGAAACTTTTTCAATAATTCTTCCCAGGACATTGTAGCCCAAGTTAGAATACGAATATTTTGTTCCAGGGTCAAAATCCAACTTTCTGGTGAGCATGTATTCGATAATTGTCTTACTATCGGCAGGGTGGCCCATCACCTTCTCAATATGTGCTTCTTTAAACATGGGATCTCCTTCTGCACCCTGATTTCTGTCCCAGCCGGCTGTATGTTGCAAAAGATCTTTTACTGTAATTTCTTTAATCCTCTTGTCGCTTATTTCCTGGTAATTGTCATCATTTAAAATACCTGATTCTCCAAAAACCCAGTCATCCAATTTTATTTCTTCAGCTTCCACCAATTTCATGATAGCTATTGCAGTAATAGGTTTTGACAAACTCGCTATTCTGAATAAGTGATCCGGCTGCGTAGGGATAGCAACATCGGCTTTCCCGTAGGCCTGCCGATATATCAACCTCCCGTCTTTTATAAGTGCTAAACTCCCTCCCTGCAGGTTCCAATCATTCATAAATTTACTTACCACATCATCAATTTTAATTGCGCCTTTATGGTAAGCCTCTTGCTGAGCGGTTGAAGGGGTGTAATGAAATATAAATGCAAGAGTGCATACAGCAGCGATTAACATACTTTTCATGCCAAAAGAAAACCTGATTGGAGTTTTGAATAATGGCACAATTTATATCGAATAAATACTTCCAGAAGGGTGATAATGAGCTAATTATTACACCTGTGATGTACTTTCTTTTTTTAAGCAAATCCAGATATGACCCTTACGATCAGGAGATATGTTTCCGTCTTTTTTGACGTCTGAAAATGGAACTACCTGCTATTTGTTTGGTAATTTTTAAACACAACATGCTTTGCAGAACTTCTATTAGAAAAAAGCTTTTATGGATGTTCTGTGGACAATATTGGGCATTTGCATTTTGGCAATCGCTTCTCTGGATATACTCTGGACCACTTTGTTGATTGCAGGGGGCGGTCCCTTGACCAACAAGATCATCTCAGGCGTGTGGTCACTCTTTCTTTTCTTAGGTGATAAGATGGGCAATGACCGGGTTCTCCCCTATGGAGGTCTGGTAATTATTCTGCTTAATTTAATTACTTGGGTCGGTCTTACTTATCTCGGCTGGGTGTTGATATTTTGCAGCCATGATCAGGCTGTTCTCGACAGCCAAACCATGGTTCCGGCGAGTACCGTTGAACGCGTATACTATATTGGTTATACACTCATCACCCTTGGAATCGGCGACTACGTACCTGGCTCAGACTTCTGGCGGATTGTCACGATCATTGCTTCAGCAAACGGCTTTGTTTTCGTGACACTGGCCATTACCTATTTATTGCCCGTTGTCTCTGCCGTGGTCCAAAAGAGGCAATTTGGAAGCTATATTTTTTCTCTTGGAGGCACACCCACCAGTATTCTTAACAATGCCTGGAACGGAAAGGATTACAGCGCCCTTACTAATCATTTCTCATCATTGGTGCCACAGGTTTTAGAGCTGGGTCAACAGCATTTGGCTTACCCGATTCTCCATTGTTTCCATACCCCTGAGCGGCAAACAGCTGCAGCACCAAATCTGGTCGCACTTGATGAAGCATTGAGTATTCTGGAATATGCGATACCTTCCCAGCGGCAACCCAACAGTCACACAATTGCGACCCTGCGGCATGCCATATCGTTATTTCTGGCTAACAGGCATTCAACTTCTTTAAAAATGGACGCTGAGGCCCCACCGCTGCCGGAACTGGACAAGATTCTAGCGGAAGGAGCATCTTATGATCGACTGAAAGAAGGTATGGCCGCTATTTTACGAAGAAGGCAGTTACTAAATTCGCTGATTCAGCATGATGGCTGGGAATGGAAAGATGTCATTTTTTCTGCCAAAGAAGCAAATCTTGATCTATTGGCTGCTCCGACCCTGTTAAATAAGCCAGTAGAGGAGTAATCGCCTCCTCTGTTTGCTAAATGTCCTTCAGTTGTGCTTTTTTTCCGCCCAAACGCTTTGGGGCGTCCCCCTCCCTTCTCCTCGAAGTGAGAAGGGTTAACGGACTTAACATACCAAAAATGCCAGACGACCAAAGCAGGAATAGCGAAAGGTCTATTCCATGATCAAAATACCAGATGTCATTGCGCTTCTTATTGCAATCACTGACCTTCGGTGGCTTTGAATTTGTCTTTGATATAGGTAATTTCCGTTTTACCATGGGGTGCAGGGCTTCCAGCTGCATCTAAATTCACGAAAACCAGCTTGTCTATGGCAAGGATGGGCTGACGAGTAAGTTTGTTTCGGACTTCGCATTTGAGCGTGATCGACGTGTTGCCAAAATGCGTGGCCGTCATGCCAAGTTCAATGATATCTCCCGTTTTTGCAGAACTCAGAAAATTAATTTCGGAAATATATTTGGTTACCACCTTTGGGTTGTCAAGTTGTATGATGGCATAAATAGCAGCCTCTTCGTCAATCCATTTGAGCAGACTTCCTCCAAATAATGTTCCATTTGGGTTAAGGTCTTCCGGCTTCACCCATTTTCTCGTGTGAAAATTCATATTTACTTCTTAAAATTTGGTTATCGTTAAAATATTATCGAGCCACGTTTAATCCGTTCCAAAGCGAAACACGGCACCGCCTGATTTTCTGGTTCAATCGCATCCTTTTATCGCTGGACAAGATTCGTATATCTATTCTTACGGGCAATTCGCCTTTTTTGATGCCCGTTTTCGTTTCTGCTCTGTGTGTTAAGTCTCAGCTAAGCCAAAAAATCCATTCTTTTGAAGCTATCCTGGTGCCTACAATTCTTAACCCAATTTATGAATTGGCAGGTCACGAGACGAAAGCCCTGCGTTGAGTCAGAGGGTTTATGCTGAAACTCACCCAAACCTTCCATCAAAAAAAAGGTTTATTATGGGTTATAGCACAACAACAGCGTTCAAAGCGCCTGATTTTTTAAACTAATTTGCACATTATGGGACTTACCAAATACAAAGAAAAACGGGATTTTAAAAAGACCCCCGAGCCTTCTGATAAAGCCTCTAAAACAAAAAAAGATTTAAGGTTCGTGATTCAGAGGCACCAGGCCAGGCGCCTGCATTACGACCTGAGATTAGAAATGGAAGG
>CAZWQB010000023.1:0-24558 GCA_964636035.1 uncultured Roseivirgaceae bacterium | reverse complement strand
GATCTTATGAAGAAAAATTGGCAAATTCAACCCCTAATATAACAAAAAAGTCCCATTAAAGGGACTTTAAAAGAGGACAATCTTCAAAAGATTACTTATTTTGAAGATAAAATATTTTGAACCTGATCAACCGGAACCATTTCTTCTTTAAAAGTGTAGGCACCTGTTTTGTCAGATTTTACAGCTTTAATCACTTTTGCAAAGTTTCTGCCGCCTTCTTTTTTTAGTGTTGCAACAACCTTCTTAGCCATAATTATTTAATTTCTTTGTGAACCGTATATTTGTTAAGGATCGGATTAAATTTCTTTAATTCCAACCTCTCAGTTGTATTTTTTCTGTTTTTAGTGGAGATGTATCTGGAAGTACCAGGCTGGCCACTATTTTTATGTTCAGTACATTCTAAAATTACCTGAACTCTGTTACCTTTCTTTGCCATGTTAAATTGCGTTAATATCTATATTGAAACTTGTTTAGCAATTAAACAAGATGTCCTTTCTGTTTTGCTTTCTTTAAAACTGCAGTAATACCATTTTTGTTGATGGTTCTTAAAGCAGAGGTAGACACTTTTAAGGTTATCCACTTATCTTCCTCAGGAAGATAAAACTTCTTCTTCTGAAGATTTGGATAAAACTTACGCTTGGTTTTATTATTCGCGTGAGATACGTTATTACCTACCTGGGGTCTCTTACCGGTTATCTGACAAACTTTAGCCATGATCTATGCTGTTCTACTCTTTGTTTACAAAATTAGTCTGCAAATATCGCATAAATTTTCTTAATCTCAAAAATTTATTTTCTTTCTCCACCCGATTTTCCTTTTCTTTTTCTTTGCTGATCAGAAAACCCATATGGACAATGCCTGCAATTGTTCTTACAGCAGTAGCCTCTCTTTAAATGATACTTTGCAGTAAACACCATGAGGCCTTGCTCGTTTATATAATAATCATCAGAATGTAAAGGTTCCATTCACTAAGATTTAATTGAACCACAAGGTAGGATCGGGCATTTTTCCTTACCTTTGATCAAACGATAGACCTGGCAAAAATACATATTGCCTGGCATTAATAAAGCGTAAAATATAAAATTGGAGTGTATGATAAACAACACGATTTCGAGTCAGGAGGCGATAGCGCTGGAAGATAAGCATGGGGCTCATAATTATCATCCCCTGCCAGTGGTATTGTCCAGAGGGGAAGGCGTGTATGTGTGGGACGTCGAAGGCAAAAAGTATTTCGATTTTCTGTCTGCCTATTCTGCAGTAAATCAGGGACACTGTCATCCCCGAATACTGGAAACGCTAAAGGAGCAAGCCTCTAAACTCACACTCACTTCCCGGGCCTTTTATAACGACGTATTGGGTGTTTACGAGAAATACATCACAGAATACTTTGGTTATGACAAAGTCCTTCCCATGAATTCAGGAGCCGAAGCAGTAGAAACCGGTATCAAAATTGCCAGGAAGTGGGGCTATGAAAAAAAAGGTATTCCCGAGGATGAAGCAAAAATAGTAGTGGTCGAGAACAATTTTCACGGAAGAACTACCACCATTATCTCATTTTCGAATGACGAGGGAGCAAAAAAAAATTTTGGGCCCTATACCCCTGGATTTTTAAAAATTCCTTACGACGACCCTGACGCGCTGGAAAAAATACTGGAAAAAGAAAAGAATATTGTAGCATTTCTGGTAGAACCTATTCAGGGAGAAGCCGGCGTGTATGTTCCTCAGGAAGGGTATCTGGAAAAGTGCAAAATGCTTTGCAAAAAATTTAATGTGCTTTTTATAGCAGATGAAATCCAGACAGGCGTTGCCCGGACCGGTAAAATGCTGGCCTGCGACCATGAAAATGTAAAACCCGACTTACTGCTGTTGGGAAAGGCCATTTCAGGAGGGTTTTATCCTGCATCTGCCGTTTTTGCCAATAACGAGGTTATGGAGGTAATAAAGCCAGGGCAGCATGGATCTACCTATGGTGGAAATCCGCTGGCTTGTGCAGTAGTCGTCACAGCGCTGCAAGTTGTAAAAGACGAAAGACTGGCCGAAAACGCTGAAAAGCTGGGGCAAATTTTCAGAAAAAGAATGGAGGCTTTCATTTCCAAAACCAACCTGGTGAAGCTTGTACGAGGCAAAGGGCTTTTGAATGCTATTGTTATCAATGACTCTCCTGACAGCGATACCGCCTGGAATATTTGCATGCAGTTAAAGCAAAATGGTCTATTGGCGAAACCTACTCACGGAAATATCATCCGTTTTGCGCCGCCATTGGTTATGACCGAAGAGCAATTGCACGAATGCTGCGATATTATAGAAAAAACCATCAAAGAAATAGAAATTGGATAGCCTGACAGAAAAACAGTGGATATTATTAGCCCATCTGGGTACCTTCATAGGGTATATATTTCCTTTTGGAAATGTTATTGTTCCTTTAGTGGTATATTCTATGAAAAAAGATGCGCCGCTCGTGCTGCTGCACAGTAGAAACTCCTTGAATTTTCAGATCTCCATCACCTTGTACATCCTCGTTTCATCGATTTTAATATTTGTACTGATAGGTATAGGGCTTATCTTTCTGCTGGTAGTCCTCCAATTTATTCTGGTAATTTTGGCTGCAGTAAAAGCCGACAAAGGTGAAATATTTAATTATCCGCTAACCATCAATTTTATTAAAGATTAAGGCTGAAAATGTTAAGAAGACCAAGAAGAAACAGGAAATCAGAGGTAGTGAGGAATCTGGTAGAGGAAACCGCGCTCAGCGTGAAAGATTTGATTTTTCCGCTTTTTATAATCGGCGGCAGTAACAAAAAGGAGCCCGTAAATTCCATGCCCGGCATTTTCAGGCTGTCTCCTGATCTGATCCTGAAAGAAGTAGAAGAATGCCTGAACCTGGGGATCAAAGCATTCGATCTTTTCCCATCCTTAGAAGATAGCTTGAAAGACAGATTTGCCACAGAAAGTTATAATTCAGAAAATTTCTATTTAAAAACCATTCAGTCGATCAAATCCCGGTTTCCAGAAGCCTGCATTATGACAGATGTTGCCATGGATCCCTACAGCAGCGATGGTCATGATGGTATCGTCGAAAATGGGGAAATCCTGAACGACGAAACCCTGGAAGTGCTTGGAAAAATGGCCGTTGCCCAGGCCTATGCCGGAGCCGACATCATAGGCCCCTCAGATATGATGGATGGAAGGGTGCAATTTATACGGGAAAGTCTGGATACTGCAGGATTTCAGAAAGTATCCATCATGTCCTACACCGCCAAATATGCCAGTGCATTTTACGGCCCGTTCCGAGAAGCCCTGAATTCTGCTCCCAAATCCGGAGATAAAAAAACATACCAAATGGATCCTGCCAACAGCCGGGAAGCACTCGTCGAAGCGCAATTGGATATGGAAGAAGGTGCGGATTTTCTCATGGTAAAGCCCGCCCTGGCCTACCTGGACATCATTCAGATGTTGAAAGACAATTTCCCCTTGCCGATAGTAGCTTACAACGTGAGCGGCGAGTACGCGATGATAAAAGCTGCCGCCGAAAGAGGCTGGCTGGACGGAGAAAGAGCCATGCTAGAAAAGCTGATCAGCATAAAAAGAGCAGGGGCAGACATCATCCTTACTTATTTTGCCAAAGAATTTGCGATGTTGAGGAAGTAATCCCGGATTTATTCCGCGATCCTTTCTAATAACAGCCGAACCCGTTGTCTTGCGGCACACAAACCAACTGAAGGAGATGCCGCAGTGTCTGAGCCGCCGGATCAGACCGCACAGCGCTTTCTGTAAGGAAGTAGCTCGTTTTTGGGACGCCCAGCCGCACTGTTGCCTTCCGTGCACACCTCCCCCGAAGCATTTCGGGGGGCGGCACGGTCAGCACTTCGTTGCCGGCACTTGCGGTAATTCCAAAGCTCCACAACTGATTCGGCTAAAGCCAAATCTACGAACGTAAGCAGCCCTATCGAACAGCTTTACCAAACCTTCCTTTATCATGAACCACCAATATCTGTTCAAACTTTTCTGCTTCTGACTGCATACGAGGATTAGCAAAGCATGGTTTTTAAACTTTAAACCTGAGACTTGAAACTTGAACATCCCCGTGCCCGCTGCGTGAAACGATTATTGCATGATTCGGCTAAAGCCAAATCTACAGCGGCTAAAACTTCACCGTCAGCCCCGCCATAAAGTTGATTCCCGCCTGTGGATAATAAAAGTTTTCGGTGATCACATCCCCTACGACATAGCTATAGGTGAACCCATTGGACACATACTCTTTATCGAGTAGATTATTAATCAATAAACTGAACTGTATTTCTTCTGTCCATTTATTGGAAAAAGCATAGGCCAACCTCAGGTCGTTTACAAAATACCCCTCTATCTTGCGAGCATCGTTTGAGGTGTTGTCCAGGTACTGTTCTCCTACGTATTTAGGAAAAAGATTAACTTCAAACCCTTTAAAAGGCATCACCCGTATTTCCCCGCCTGCAACTATTTCTGGCGAATAGGAAATGTCCGTGTCTTTGTATTCATTGGAGATGATGTCATAGTCCACCGTGTAGTCATACAATACCTCTTCAAAATTCTTGATTTTGTTTCTACTGTAAGTAAAATTTCCTGCGACTACAAACTTTTCAGAGACCGCATAAGCACCGCTTAATTCAATTCCGGTCCTATAGCTGTTTGCTACATTCGTACGTACTGATGATCCCACATCGTTCAGTTCACCAGTAAGCACCAACTGATTTTTGTAATCCATGTAGAAATAATTTGCGCTATAGCTTAAATTGGCCAACCTGCCTTTCACTCCCGCTTCCAGATTCCCCAGCGTCTCATGTTTTGGCTTCTTTCCTTCAGGAGCGTCAATAAAGTCATTCCTCACCGGCTCCCGGTTAGCTATGGCATAGGATGCATAGACGTTGGCATAGTCGTTGAAGTAATAAGACAGACCAAATTTGGGATTGAAGAACTTGAACTGTTCGTCAAGATCTATCATTTGTTGGTCATTGTCCACCCCAAATGCATCATAAGCTATCCCGCGGTATTGCAGATCGCCGTATAAGTTTAATTTATCCGTAACCTGAAAATCTCCCTTCAGATATACATTAAAGTCGGTCTTGTTGGCTTCATTGTCGTAATACCTGTCTCTAATTGCTGAGTTGCTGGCGAATCTCGCCCAGATGATCTCGCCAAAATGGTCGCCATTATACCGGTTATACCCTCCTCCAAGTGTCAAAGAAAATCTGGCAGGATTGTATTGGAGGCCATAGGTAAAACCATAAAAATCATTATCCAACCAACGGCGTCTGATCAAATCAGTTGAGGTGATAGTTTCAGCACCAATTGAAATCGGATCCAGACCATATTCTTCAAAATCTTCATCATTTCTATACTGCTCGAAATAGCCCTGTCCTTTTGTATAATGCAATGCTCCATTAAAATCCAGGTTATCAAGCAATTCCTGCGTGACGTGTAATTGATAATGGTCCTGCTGATAATTGTCTACTTCGTTGTCATAAGTATAAAAATTGTAGGTTCTCCCTGAATTAAGTAGATTTTCCAACTGTGCCTCAGAATACCCCTCGTTGATCGCATGCATCCTCATGGCCTCTTCATCATTATTTAACCTGGATTCAGGAGTCCCATACCATGCCTGGTAGGTTTCCTGTTGCCCTGAGAAAACAATGGCTTTAATCATTGTCTTGTCTCCATGGTAGGCGCCTGACAAATAGTATGACTTTAGATCAGAGCTTGCACGGTCAATGTACCCATCGGATTGAATCGCAGAAAGGCGTGCGTCCAGAGCAAAGCGATCGTTTATTAATCCGGTACCTGCGCTTACGGTATGTTTTCTGGTATTAAAGGACCCAAAGGCATTGTCAATCACTGCGTACGGTTCTCTGTTCAAGGTATTTGTCTGGATGTTTATGCTGGCACCAAAAGCCCCTGCGCCATTGGTGGAACTGCCTACGCCACGCTGAATCTGAATGTTTTCTATAGAAGAGGTCAGATCAGGCATATTGACCCAAAATACACCCTGCGATTCTGAATCATTGATCGGAATTCCGTTCACTGTTACATTGGTCCGGGTGTTATCCGATCCTCTGATGCGGATGCCAGTATAACCTACCCCGGCCCCGGCATCGGAAGTCACCACCACAGAAGGGGTCTGATTCAGCAAAAACGGAAGATCCTGTCCAAGATTTAACCTTGACAAGTCCTCGTTGTCGACAGTAGTAAAAGTAGTAGGTGTATTTTCTGAAGCCCGCGTAGCAGTCACTAAAAGCTCTTCAGTAACCTCAACAGCTTCCTCCAAAGCGATGTTCAGCCGTGACTCGCCTGGAACAGTTATGCTTTGGGAATAAGGCCTAAAACCCACATAGGTAACCTGAATCTGATACTCACCTGCAGCAATATCGCGGAGCATAAAATTCCCGTCAATGTCCGAAATTGTTGCTTTTGCTGATCCATCCAGCAGGATATTTGCACCCGGCAAAGCTTCACCATTGCGCTTACTGACCACTTTTCCCCTGATTTCGTGCTGACCAAATGCCATGTGAATGGTGGCAAAAAAGATCACAAGCAAAACCGCTCCCTTCAAAATTCGTGACATACTTCTCATAACAACATTTTTAAAATTTGATAGGGGACAGAATGGTTGATCTGAGCAGTATAGTCCCTTCGCCGGCATTACCCGTATCAGGTTCCTGTCCCGTCGGCAGACGGGGCAATGGGTATAATCTCAGCCTGTATATTCGGCACCCCTACAATAAAATGGAAAGATGCCTGCTTTAGACATCATTATTAAATCATCAAAAAAGGAGGAAACTTCTGCAAACTGCATGATCCCTACGGCGGCATTATCCGCATCAGGTAATAAGGGTATAATCTCAGCCTGTTAAGTAAGGCACCCCCTCTTTTTTTACAAAGGTACACCGAATAACTACGAAGTCAATGCCTTTACCGCAATTATTGCCTGCTGCAGTCTGTTATCCAATGAGCCATGCACTTCAATGAAATTTGTATTACGTGAGACTAATTCAGCTTTATATTTTTTATAGAAATGTTCCCGCAAATCGGGGTGCTCTCTCAAGGGATCCTCTTCCCAGGGAATATCAATATACGGTAGGATATAAAGATCATACTTCACTTCCTCCAACTTTTTTAATATCCAGGGATGGCATCGGCCGTATTTATGCTCGCTCCAGATCTTCATTACCAGAAGCTCCGTATCACAAATTAAATACTTACTACTTCGGGCTTCCAGTTTTTCCTGTAATTCAATCTGTGCTTTGGCAATTCTCAAAAGATCTGGTTCTTCATACGGCCTGCCGAGCGTCTCAAGGTACTCTCGTGCAAATTCAGGCACCCATACCGTACCAAAAGCAGCCGCCAAAGCCTCCGAAAGTGTGCTCTTTCCGGTTGACTCCGGTCCTGTTATGGCTATTTTCTTAATCAAAAGCTGCCTGTTTTTTCATTGTTTTTTTCCATTCCAGGTATCCGCTTACGGCCATGCCAATGTAGACCAGGTACAATGCCCCATAAAAATAAATCCCTTTGTACATGTAAATACCTGTTGCAAGCACATCTACGATAAACCAAAAATACCAATTTTCGATTTTCTTTTTAGCTGTCAACCACATACCTGACAAACTCAAAATGGTGGTGGTCGAGTCCCAGTAAGGAAGTGATGCGTCCGTAAAATCAGTCAAAAGATACCCCAACAGGGCAATTGCGACAACGGAAACCAAAGATATGCTCACCAGAACCTTAACGGAGCTGGTTGTGACCGGAACTTCGCTTTCGCCTTTCTTCTTTCCATAAACCCAGTAGTACCAACCATAAATATTCATAAACAGAAAAAATACGTGCAGGAGGAGATCCGCATATAATTTCGCCTCGTAAAAAATGACGAGCGAGGTAAAAGTATATATGATACCCGCAGGCCAGGTGAGAATATTTTCCTTAATTAGATAATATACAGCAAGCAGTCCGAAGATCAGGCCTGTTGCTTCCAGCAGATTCATTCCGGTTGTGTAATCAAGAATATCCTTAAAGATTGTATTGAAATCCATTTGTGCTGCTTTGGCTTAAAAAGGCTTCACAAATCTATTATATGTTTTTTGATATAACCAAATTATTTCCCGGCGAAGCCGTCTCAAACTTTCATTGTGCCGCTTCAGCCCATAGCTTTACCAAACCTTCTCAATAGCAAATATACCAGATTCTTAAAGCTGGCAGCTTTTTCTGTTCTTCTGCTGTGGTTTTATAGGTTTAGTAAAGCGTGTTGACCCCTACTTCCTTCAACTTCCTACTTCCATTTCTTTAATCTTCCATCTATCGTCTTCTGTCTAATATCTTCCATCTTCCAACTTTAAAACCCCCTCAGCCTGTCGGGACTATGCCCAGGACAGCTTCCCCCTGAAGAGGGGAGCCCTGTTACCGCTGAGATTACAGCTAAACAAACAACTCTACCATCCACAACTAAAGAACCTGAGACTTTAAATTTTAAACCTTAAACTTCCGCCTTCCATCGGTCTTTCGTCTTCGGAATCTGTCACTTTGAAACTTTGAACTGCAGCCCACGTCATTCTCAAATTAATAATTTCCAATTCATTTCAAATCTCATTTTATCTTCCTAATTTTGACCCGCAAATAATCCTTCTAAAAGTTATTTGCTATGTCTTTTGACCCATCAAAATTATTGTTTGAAGCACTCACCTATGACGACGTGCTTCTTCTCCCTGGTTATTCTGAAGTTTTACCCCGAGAAACGGTTACTTCAACTTATTTAACCAAAGATATCCAACTTAATCTTCCCTTAGTTTCTGCTGCCATGGACACCGTTACCGAAGCGGACCTCGCTATTTCTATGGCTTTGGAAGGCGGACTCGGATTTATCCATAAGAACATGAAAAAGGAGGAACAAGCCGAGCAGGTTCGCAAAGTAAAGCGTTCCCAAAGCGGCATGATTCTGGACCCTGTCACACTCAATATCCAGTCGAATGTTGGCCATGCAGCCGCCATTATGCGTGAGCACAAAATTGGTGGAATCCCCGTAATAGATTCTGACGGTAAGTTGCTGGGAATCATTACCAACAGAGATTTGCGCTTCCAAAAAAACATGCGGATTCCGGTAAGTGACATTATGACAAAAGAAAACCTGGTAACTGCAAAATCAGGAATTGACCTACGGGAAGCAGAAGACATTCTTCAGGAACATAAAATTGAAAAACTTCCTATTGTTGACGACAATGGCAAACTCATAGGTTTGATTACCTATAAGGATATCCTGAAGAACCGGGATAAACCCAATGCATGTAAAGATCAATATGGCAGATTGAGAGTGGGCGCGGCGGTAGGAGTAACTGCCGACCTTCTGGAAAGAATAGAGATACTGATCAAGGCTGGAGTAGATGTTATCAGCATTGATACTGCTCACGGTCATTCCAAGGGGGTAATAGATGCATGTAAAAATGTAAAAGCCCAGTATCCTGACCTCAGTTTAATTGTTGGAAACATTGCTACAGGAGAAGCGGCAAAAGCCCTGGCCGATGCAGGAGCAGATGCTGTAAAAGTAGGCGTAGGGCCTGGTAGTATATGTACAACAAGGGTGATAGCTGGCGTAGGCATGCCGCAATTATCTGCAGTTTATGAGGCAGCAAAAGCTTTAAAAGGCACAGATGTAAAAATTATAGCCGATGGCGGAATCCGCTATGCAGGAGATTTGGTAAAGGCCATTGCGGCGGGAGCACATTCCATTATGATTGGTTCATTGTTGGCTGGCACAGAAGAAGCTCCGGGTGAAGTTATCATTTATGAAGGAAGAAAATATAAGACTTATAGAGGAATGGGCTCTTTGGAAGCAATGGAAGATGGTTCCAAAGACCGTTATTTCCAGGATGCAGAAGAAGACATTAAAAAACTGGTACCTGAAGGCATAGTAGGACGCGTGCCATACAAAGGGCGTGTTGATGAGGTATTGTATCAGATGGTCGGTGGACTGAAAGCCGGAATGGGTTATTGTGGCGCCGCAACTATACTTGATCTGCAAAATGCTAAATTTGTGAAGATAACAGGTGCCGGTGTCAGAGAAAGTCATCCGCATGACATTCAAATAACCAGGGAAGCACCCAACTATAGTAGCAGATAACACTCAATTCTATAAGCTGCATCTAAAACTGTTGGTAAAAATCCATTAAAACCTGAATAGTCGATTCCGGGTGGTAATTACAATTAATAATTAATGTGCTAATCTATTTTTTCTTTAGTCAGGAAAATGATTATTTTGTACTTTACCACACAACCGAAATCGAAGATTTTACATGCTATCAAATAAAAGCGTGGTCAAAGTCAGTGTTATCTTAGGCATCATGTGCTGGATAACACTACTTGTAGTTGATCTTATAGTTTTGTTTGGGGGGATCAATAATATTGAACCCTCCATGCCTGACTATATCCCAAAACTTATTCTAAACACATTTTTCCTCGTCCTGTTTGTATTTTTTAAATACTTTATAGGAAAGGGCGAGAATGTCAATTTTGTTGATCTACTCTGGCGGGTTTTCGTGGTAGGCTTGATCACAGCATTGGTATCACTCGGAATTCGGTTCTTTATTTATGCGCTGGCGGGTACGAAATTCTCGCAAAATCCACTGCTTATCAGCTTCTTCTACCATGTAAATATCGGCCTGGTAGCTACATTTTTGCTCTCCACTTTTGTAGTCTGGAAACGCCTCATCCTTTACCATAAGTCTAAGTACCTGAGCAAGGGCTGGGATATTTTTGAATATACGCTGCTTTTCAGCATTCTTTTTAACCTGTTGGATTATGTTTTATTCGACAGGATTTTTAATGCTGCACTTTTGATTCTGGTGGCGATGGGAATGGTACTATCTGTTAATCTAAAATGGATTGCCTATTTAAACGTGAAGCAAAAGTGGAAAAGCATACTCCTCTTGCTGTTCACAATCATCTATCTGTCGTATTTTTTTACCACCTTATTCAACTATTCTATAAATTTTCAACTGGCACACGACCTGTTGAACAATGTGTTTATACTCGCACTCTTTATTTTCACCATTTTATATGCAGTTTTTTCGTTATTGGTGATTTTATTCAATTTACCGACATCTTCCGTATTTGAACAAAAATTGGAAGAAGTCATTAATTTCCAAAGACTTAGCCAATCCAGTCAGGCTGGACGAAAAGAAGATCAGGTGTACGATATTCTGCTTGAAAGCTCTATCAGCGCAGTGTTAGCAGATGCAGCATGGCTTGAAATACGGGATAAATTTGGTAACACCAGTGCGCTGCTGACGAAAAACATCAAAGAAAGCGAAGTAGCGGCAATTAAAACGGCCTCAAAGAAGATCAGTCAAAAAGGAGTCGCCTCTATTTTGGATAAGAAAATCGGCCCGAGCAGGATATCTCAGTCACTGAATGGCTCTGTCTATAAGTCAGCGCTTAAATTTCCAATGGTGATCCAAAATGAAGAAATAGGCTCGCTGGTGTTGTTAAAAGAAGTGGAGGACGGCTTTACCAAGGAAATGGTAGATATTATTAATTCTTTCGGAAGCCAGGCCTGTATTTCAATAGAGAATTTCCGTCTGATTTCGGAAGCACTTGACAATGAGCGCTATAAGGAAGAGCTTAAAATCGCCAAACGAGTGCAAAGAAGTCTGTTGCCAAAGAAAACGATATTAAACGAATCTTTTGATCTTACTGCTTTTTCAGAAGCCGCCGACGAAGTGGGAGGTGACTATTATGACATATTTAAGATCAACGATCAGAAAGTTGCCCTGATAATCGGTGACGTGTCAGGAAAAGGAACTTCTGCGGCCTTCAATATGTCTCAGATGAAAGGAGTTTTCCATAGCCTCGTGCAATTGAACTTATCTGCCAAGGACTTTCTTGTAAATGCGAATAATGCGCTTAGTAGTTGCCTTGAAAAAACTTCCTTCATCACTATATCCTACTTCATACTCGACAATAAAGAAAGGACTATTGAGTTTGCCCGTGCGGGTCATTGCCCTACGTTGTTTTTTGATAATGAGGCGCAGGAGGTTAGGTATTTTCAGAACAAAGGCCTTGGGCTGGGCATCCTGAGAAACTCAAACTATCACAAGTACGTAGAGGTAAACAAGGTAGATTTCAGAAAGGGAGATATTCTAATGCTTTACACAGATGGTATTACAGAAGCTAAGAATACCCGGAATGAAGAATATGGCTATGAAAGGCTGCAAAAGCTGCTTTTTGAACATAGCGCTAAGGAACCCAAAGAGATTGAGGCGGCGGTAATTGAAAGCCTTTTCGAGTTTTGTGGAGAACAGCCACTCAATGATGATTATACTGTAGTGATTGTAAAGTTTAAGTAGCGTGAGAAACAGAACCTTGTTATAGGTACACCGTATAAAAGCTATGATTGATATATCGAATGAACTAGAAAGTGACTATTACGTCATCAAAATCAATGGTGATGTGGACGCAAGCTCCTCCATTTTCTTAGATGAAGCCATAGAAGAGGCAGTTGATCAAGGTCATAAAAAGATTTTGGTGGACTGCGAAAACCTTCAATATATATCATCAGCCGGTTTAGGTGTATTTATGTCCCGAATTCAGGAATTTGAGATGAATAACATTAGCCTTGTCATCTTTGGATTAAATGACAAAGTCAAAAATGTTTTCCAGATCCTTGGATTAGACCAACTTATTCAAATCGCCGAATCGCGAACTCAGGCAAAGGAATTGATTAATGAACTATAGATATAAAGTTAAATGCAATAAAGACAAGCTCAAGGAAATCCGGGAGTTTGTGACTGGTGTATTACAGGAATATGCATTGACTGAAGTTGAGATTAACAAATTGGTTTTAGCAGTTGACGAGGTTTGCGCTAACCTGATTATCCATTCCTATAATTGTGACCCGCAGGAATCGATTGAGCTATCCATTGATGTGAAGGAAAACGATTGTATCACGTTTGAAATCATTGACAGAGGCTTAGGATTTAATATCTGCAATTATAAAGAACCTACTTTAACTGAAGTAGTGAAGAAAAAACGCAAAGGCGGTATAGGGCTTATGCTCGTGAAGCGAATTATGGACGAAATAGAATTCAGAAAAGAAACGGGCCAGAGCGTGTGTAAATTATCAAAAAAAATAAAGCCTTCATAACCCCCTACCTCCTATTGTACCTGCCACCTTTCCAGCCTGTACAATTCTTCTACATTCACAATCGTTAGCGTATGTAGTCATTGAAAAAATGATTAAAATTGCATACATTATTCTTTTCCTTAAATCTTAATGTCAGCATGACCCGAATTTTTTATTGTATTGTTGCGGTTTCTTTGCTTTTTGCTTGTAAATCAGCTGAACAAAAAGCCAGAAAAAACCAAACACTTATCACCATAAACGGGACTACCGTACCAACAGACGAGTTTTTATATGTTTACTCCAAAAATAATTTCACCGCCGACAGTGCCTATAGCGAAGATGATGTAAAGGAGTATCTTGATCTGTATATCAATTTTAAATTAAAGGTTAAAGAAGCGGAAGAAAAAGGACTGCATGAAACCGAGGGCTTTAAAGAAGAACTGGAAGGATATAGAAAACAACTCGCCAAACCTTATTTGACAGAAACGAGTGTAACGGATTCGTTGGTCAAAGAAGCTTACGAACGGTTAAAAACAGAAATCAATGCCTCGCATATCCTCCTAAATGTACCTGCCAACGCCGCCTCTGGCGATACCCTGCGGATTTTCAGAGAAATCACTAAGTTAAGAGATCGTGCTTTGGATGGTGAAGATTTTGGCAGCCTTGCACAAACTTATTCTGATGATCCTTCTGCCAAAACGAACAAAGGAAACCTGGGATATTTTACCGCACTTCAAATGGTTTACCCCTTCGAAGATGCTGCTTACAAAACCGATGAAGGCAATATTTCAGAACCGATAAGAACAAGATTTGGGTACCATATCATCAAGGTACACGACAAAAGACCATCTCAGGGCAAGGTGAAGGTGTCGCACATCATGGTAAGGGCTACTCAAGGCATCAGCGCAGAGGATTCAATTGCAGCAAGAAACGAGATCTTTGAAATTCATAATCAGTTAAAAAATGGTGCCGACTGGTTTGAAATGGCATCGCAGTATTCTGATGATATTTCATCCAGGTCGTCGGGAGGAGAACTCCCCTGGTTTGGAACAGGCAATATGATCCCTGAATTTGAAAAAGAGGCTTTTGCTTTAAAAGAAAAAGGTGACATCACCGAGCCTGTCAAGACTGCCTACGGGTGGCACATCATTAAGCTGGATGACAAACAGGGTCTTGAAGCATTTGAAGACATTAGAGCGAACCTTGAGATGAAAGTCTCGAAGGATTCGAGGGCCGAATTGAACAGCATGGCGCTTATCAGAAGGCTAAAAAAGGAAAACAATTTTATTGAATTTCCAGACACATTGGAGCAGGCGCTTGAAAGTATAGATAGTACATTGCTACTAGGCAATTGGTCTTATACCTCAGAAAATCAATCATTATCAGAGCCACTGTTTAAAATCAATGAAAAGTCTTACCTGGTAAAAGACTTTTATGATTACGTGACAGAAAATCAGGCACCTCAGCAAAATATAAGCAGAGATCAATACTTAAAGCTACTTTATGAAGACTTTGTTGAGAGTGAACTCATTGCCTTTGAAGAAAATCATCTTGACGAAAAATATGAAGACTACCGGATGCTCTACAAAGAATATCGGGATGGGATTCTGTTGTTCGAATTGATGGATGAGAAAGTGTGGTCGAAAGCGGTGGAAGACACAGTAGGCCTTAAGCAATTCTACGAAACAAATAAGGAAAATTACCAATGGGATGAGCGGGCAGATGCTGTTATCATTTCAACGTCGGATGAAACAATTATAGATAGCATAAGCACTTATGCTAAAAAAGCGCATTATCCAACGCAAAACAGCTACCACCTTACCCTGCAGGAGGGTGAATTCAAGTTGACTGATAAAAATAAATCAGTTTTAGATAGTTTGGCAGAACTATTGTTGGACGATAAGCAGTTAATAGGGTCAGTGTCAGTCCAAGGAAACGATGAAATAGCGGCATATTTACAGGAACAAGGGGTTGATGCTGGACGAGTGCTGTTCACGAATGGCCAGGACGGAACAATAGAGGTGCTTACCCGATCCAAAAAATGGCTTGAGAAGCACTTTAATAGTGAGAATCCGCTTTTGATCCAGGTAGAACAGGGGAAATTTGAAAAGCAGGACCATCCGGTTTTGGCAGCGATTGATTGGGAAAAAGGATCGCAAACGCTGGACTATAATGGCAAAACATATCATATAATTATCAATGAAATAATTCCTCCTTCTCAAAAAGCTTTCAATAACATCAGAGGTCAGGTGATTTCTGACTATCAGAACCACCTTGAAAAAGAATGGGTAGCAGCATTGAGAAGTCGATACGAAGTGGACGTAAATGAGGATGCTTTAAAAAATGTACTTAAACAGCTTGAAAATCAATAGCGCGCATATATTAATCATTCTCCTTCTTGTTGCTTCGGGTTGTGATTTCGTAAAAATGAAAGAAAAACCAGAGAATTCGTTTGACGGTTCTCCGGTGATTGCAAGAGTTTATGATAAAAATCTTTATGAGAAAGACATCAGGGGAATTCTACCTGAAAATACATCATCAGAAGATAGTGCCAGTATTATATCCAGATATGTAAAAAGCTGGATTAAAAAACAACTACTCATCAACGAGGCTGCTTCTAAAATTGATTTTGATGAAGCAGAGCTGGAAAGGAAAATTCTCGACTACAGGTATGCGCTCATGGTTTACGAATATGAAAAATATTATATTAACCATGAACTGGACAAAGAAGTAAGCGAGGAAGATATTAAAACCTACTATGAGAATAATTTATCCAATTTTGAGCTGAAGCAGAATATCGTTAGAGGCATATATATCAAAGTAGCGAAAGACGCGCCTAAAATAGACCGTCTGAAAAAACTGATCCACTCAAATAAAAGCAAAGATAAAAAGGAACTGAAGTCCTATTGTTTTAGATTTGCTAATTCATATTCACTCGACGACTCATTGTGGGTAAACTTTGAGGAGCTGATAAAAACGACGCCCCTCATGGGAATGCCCAACAAGGTTCAATTCCTGAAGGAAAATAAACATATTGAAACTGAAGATGCGAATTTTCTGTATTTCATCAGGATTTACGACTACAAAATCTCGGATGAAACTTCGCCACTGGAATTTGTGAGAGATGAGATCGAAAATATTATTATTAACAAAAGGAAGCTGGCTTTAGCTAAAAAGCTTGAAGAAGATATATACAATGAAGCACAAGAAAACGATGATTTTGAGATTTATGCAGACAACAACTAAGCTTTGGGTTTTCGGTTTTTTCCTGACCGTTGTTGGTTATAATGTCTCGGCTCAAAATGATGCTATGGTAGTTGACAAAATTATAGCGAAAGTCGATAACAATATCATTCTTAAGAGTGAACTGGAGCAGGCCTACCTGCAATACATTTCCAGCGGCGAAGTAAGAGCGGGTAGCAACACCAAGTGCCAGATTTTAGAAAGCCTGGTAATAAACAAGCTCATGGTGGCCAAGGCGGAAATAGATTCTGTTGTGGTTTCAAATGAGGAAGTAAATTCCAACCTGACCAACAGAATGAATGTATTCATTTCCAGGATTGGGTCGGAAGAAAAGATTGAAGAATATTATGGAAAGACAATAGAGCAATTTAAGGATGAACTGAGGGAGCAGGTAAGAGAGCAACTGATTGTACAGCGAATGCAAAGCACGATCACCTCTGATATCTCTGTAACACCCTCTGAAGTGAAGAAATTCTTCAACTCTATTCCTGCTGACAGTCTTCCCTACTTTTCGACGGAGGTTTCCCTGGCTCAGATTGTAAAGCTACCATCTGTAGGCAGTGTGCAAAAGCAAGAAGTAAGACAAAAGCTACTCGATCTGCGGGAGCAAATCGTTAATGGAGCAGATTTCGAAGAGCTGGCAAGGAAACACTCAGAGGAACCTGCTGCAGCGTCTACAGGTGGAAATCTTGGCTTCCAAAGCAGAGGAGACCTTGTGCCGGCTTATGAAGCAGCGGCTTTAAAATTAAAACCAGGCGAACTTTCGCAGCCCGTTGAAACGGAATTTGGATTCCACCTTATTCAAATGATTGAAAGAAGAGGCAATCTTTATCATACGCGCCATATCCTCATGAAACCAGCTTCTTCAGAGTTGGATATTGAGGAAGCCAAAGAATACCTGGATAGCCTACGAACGCTTATTATCAACGACAGCATTACGTTTGAGAAGGCTGCTAAAGAATATTCTGATGATCCTGAGACCGCAGCTTCAGGCGGCTTCTTTTTAGATGGTACCGGATCGCCCAGAATTTCTGTTGAAGAACTTGAGCCCACCGTATTTTTTACGGTTGATACAATGAAAGTGGGCACCATTACAAAGCCCATTGCCTATCGCACCAATGACGGAAAAGAAGCAGTCAGGATTCTCTTTTACGAATCGAGAATAAGGCCTCATCAGGCTAGCTTGAGGGAAGATTATCAAAAAATAGCACGCGCCGCTGAAAATGAAAAGAAAAACTTAGTTCTTAATGGATGGTTTGATAAAGCCAAGGATGATGTTTTTATTCAGATAGACCCTGAATACACCAATTGTAAAATCATGGAATAATTTTTTGAATTAATAGCCTTTATTGTGACTCAACAAATAGATAAGTTCAAATCAGAAGTAGAAGCTGCCGACACACTTTTTGCTACCTACCAAAAGCTCAATAAAGAGATCTCAAAAGTAATTATCGGTCAGGATGAAGTGGTAAGGTTACTCCTTACTTCCCTTTTTTCCCAGGGACATTGCCTGCTAATAGGTGTACCTGGACTGGCAAAAACACTTTTAATACATACCATAGCCTCGGCTTTAGATCTTAAATTTAACAGAATTCAGTTCACGCCTGATCTAATGCCCTCCGATATTCTGGGCGCGGAGACATTGGACAAAGACCGAAATTTCCAATTCATCAAAGGTCCTGTGTTTGCCAATATTGTTTTGGCTGACGAAATTAACCGAACGCCACCCAAAACACAGGCTGCATTGCTGGAATCTATGCAGGAATATTCAGTAACGATTTCAGGACATAAGTATTCGCTTGAAAAGCCATTCTTTGTACTGGCTACACAGAATCCTATTGAACAGGAAGGAACCTACCCACTTCCGGAAGCGCAGCTTGATAGGTTCATGTTCAATATTTGGCTGGACTATCCTTCGTACCAATCTGAGGTTGACATCGTGAAAAATACCACCTCCGGGCAGATCCAGACAGTGGAAAAGGTGATGAACAAAGAAGAGATTATCTTCTATCAGCAGTTGGTAAGGAAAGTGCCGGTAGCGGATAATGTTATTGAATATGCTGTTAAACTGGTCCATAAAACCCGCCCTTCTATCAAAGATGCTGACCCTATTGCTAAGGACTTCTTGGAATGGGGGGCTGGCCCGAGGGCTTCTCAGTACTTAATCATTGCCGCCAAGTGCAATGCACTTATCAATGGAAAATACTCGCCTGATATAGAGGACGTACAACAGGTTGCCAAGCCAATACTCAGGCATAGGATTGTACGGAACTTTAAAGCAGAAGCCGAAGGAATAAGCGTCGACAATATCATTGAAAAGCTTATCTGAAACTGCCGGGTACTATTGCAAATTTTTTGCGGGAATTATTTCCCATTACGCATTTTGCTCAAATTTTCCTTCTGTCGCCTTTGCCGCCGCATATGTCCTCACAGCGGTATCAAGGAGGAAGTTTCCAGGCTATCTATAATCGTTGGAAATGGTCAGGAAGTTATTCTCAAGATAGGTGTTGTAAAGCAACAATGGCCGATTGGCGGGGCTTCCGGTAGGATTTCCCTGGAAATCGAAAGTGGAACCACAGCATTTATCAATTAGGAAGAAGCCCGATTGATCTACTGTCACGATTTCACAAGGTTCAAGTGGATTATATGTACACGCTCTTTCTATTGCATAGTACACATTTTCACTTTCTCTGTATATAATGATGCCCTTGTACCCCCGGTTGTCCAGGACATAACCACCATTGGTAAGCAGGGGAATATACTCCTGAAGGTTGAGATTGATCGTAAATTCTGTGAATACGAAAGGGATTTCGGATGGGCGTGTTTCCTCCTCACATCCGCTGGAAACAAATAAAATAGACGCGAGCATAATGCCCCCAAAAACCCTCTTCAGAATTTTTTGGAAGCCTGAAATAAACGTTTTTTGTAGAACTACTATCCCCTTCATTTATTATAATGAACTAGTAATAGCTTAAATTTCACTTGTAAACTGCCTTAAAAACCGGATATCATTTTCTGTGAAAAGCCTCAGGTCCTTGATTTGATACTTAAGCATCGTTATTCTCTCAATTCCCATACCGAAAGCATAACCTGTGTATTTTTCAGCATCAATATTACAGTTTTTCAGCACATCCGGATCTACCATGCCGGCACCACCTATTTCTACCCAACCCGAGTGCTTGCAAATATTGCAGCCTGAGCCATGACAAATTTGGCATGAAATGTCAATTTCTGCACTAGGTTCTGTAAAAGGGAAATACGAAGGACGAAAGCGAACTTGCGTATCTTTCCCAAACATCTCCTTTGCGAAGTAAAAAAGCGTATTTTTTAAATCTGAAAAGCTAACCTCTGTGTTTACATATAAGCCTTCCACCTGATGAAAAACACAATGAGCCCGGGCAGATATGGCCTCATTCCTAAAAACCCTCCCTGGCGACAGCGTCCTAATCGGCGGCTTTTCATTTTCCATAATTCGCACCTGTACTGACGATGTATGGGTGCGAAGTGCGATATCAGGATTTTTTTCAATAAAAAAGGTGTCCTGCATCTCCCTGGCCGGGTGATTTTCTGGAAAGTTCAAAGCGGTGAAGTTATGCCAATCATCCTCTATTTCGGGACCTTCGGAAATATTGAATCCAATTCTTTCGAAGATCCTGCAAATCTCATTTCTAACCAGCGTAAGCGGATGCATTGTACCGATTGCAGTATTTGCAGGTGGAAGCGTCAGGTCGATGTGGGCAAATTGCTCCTTTTGATTTTTTTGATCGTCCAGCTTTTCGATGAGGGCTTTAAATTTTTCCTGAGCCAGATTTTTAAGCTCATTTAAAAGTTGTCCTGCCTCCCGCTTTTCTTCACTAGGAACATCTTTCATTGAGGCCAGTAAATCTGTAACCTCACTTTTTCTGCTGATAAACCGAACGCGAAATGTTTCCAGTTCTTCTGCTGTATCAGCTGAATATTGATTGATTATCGCCTTAAGTGCCTCAACCTTTTCTTTCATCGTATGAATTGCTTTTAATGGATTAGTGAATGCAGCTTCAATAAGCATTTGTCCGGCTGACAAACTAAACCCTTTATTAAAAAGCCTCATCCAATACAGAACGAGGCTTTCACTATTTATCTTATCTATCTTTTAAATAATCATTCCAGCACCCACAGTCTCATTGGTGAATTCGTCAACAATGATTACACTGCCAGTAGCCCTGTTCTTCTTGTAGCTGTCGTAGAACAAGGGGGCAGTGGTCCTGATCAAAATCCTACCAATGTCATTCAAGCCAATGCTCAGGTCATCATCAATTCTATGCAAGGTATTGATATTCACCTTGTACCGCACATCTTTAACTATACACCTTACGTCTTTGGAAGTGTGCTGTAAACCATACTTTCCACCGGGAACAAGCTTTTTCTCATTTAGCCAACAAACCATCAATTCGATATCCTGGCCTATTCTCGGTTGATTGTTAGGCTTTACAATCATATCGCCTCTACTAATATCTATTTCATCATTTAAAGTCATTACTACAGACATTGGAGGAAATGCTTCTACCAACTTCCCATCCATGGTTTCAATGTTTTTGATGGTGGTGGTAAATCCGGAAGGCAATGCCATGATTTCATCACCGGGTTTAAAAACCCCTCCTTCTACTCTTCCCGCATAACCTCTGAAGTCATGAAATTCATCAGATTGAGGCCGAATTACGCGCTGTACCGGAAAACGGCTATCCACATAATTAAGATCACTTCCAATATGTACATTCTCCAGTGTATACAATAAAGTGGCACCTTTATACCACGGGGTATTGTCCGATTTGTCAACCACGTTGTCGCCTAAAAGTGCGCTCACCGGGATAAAGTGAATGTCCGGAATATCGAGCTTAGAGCTAAAGTCGTTAAAATCTTCTTTAATTTTATTGAATACCTCTTCGCTATAATCCACCAAATCCATCTTGTTTATGCATAGTACAAGATGCTTAATTTGAAGCAGAGAAGCTATAAACGCATGCCTGCAGGTTTGTTCCACTACGCCGTGTCTGGCATCTACCAATACAATGGCCAGATTGGCAGTTGAGGCTCCGGTCACCATATTTCGGGTGTATTGAATATGGCCGGGAGTGTCAGCTATGATAAATTTTCTTTTAGGAGTGGCAAAATAACGGTAGGCCACATCAATGGTAATCCCCTGTTCACGCTCAGCTCTTAGACCATCCGTAAGCAGGGCAAGATTTACGTATCCGTCACCTCTTTGCTGGCTGGTAAGTTCAATAGCATCCAGTTGGTCCTGAAATATTGCCTTAGAATCATATAAAAGTCGCCCTATGAGCGTACTTTTTCCATCATCAACACTGCCTGCAGTGGTAAAGCGAAGCAGGTCCATGTCTAAATAATCATTAGATGTATGGTTATCGGGATTATAGGTGGTATTAGTTGTCATCGAAATTAAAAGTTTTGTAAAAAAATAATGCCTGGAAAATGATCAGAAACTTTAAGATTTTAAAAATAACCTTGTTTTTTTCTATCTTCCATGGCCGCTTCAGAACGTCTGTCATCTGCTCTTCCTCCTCTTTCTGTAACAGTGGCTGTAGCTACCTCAATGATGATGTCTTCCAAAGAGTTCGCCTGAGATTCAACCGCTCCTGTACATGTCATGTCTCCCACCGTTCTAAACCGAACCTGGCGCTCCTCATACACTTCATTCCCGATCAGGGTAATAAAATCAGATTTTGCGAGCAAAGAACCTCCTCTGTTTACTACCGAACGCTTGTGCGTAAAATAAATAGATGGAATGTCAAGGTTTTCCATGGCTATATATTGCCACACATCCATCTCTGTCCAGTTGCTTAGAGGGAAAACCCTAAAGTGTTCGCCTATTTGCTTTTTACCATTAAACAGGTTCCAAAGCTCTGGCCTTTGGTTTTTCGGATCCCACTGGCCAAATTCGTCTCTGTGCGAGAAAAACCGCTCTTTGGCCCTGGCTTTTTCTTCATCCCTTCTTGCCCCGCCAAAAGCAGCATCAAATTGAAATTCTTCAATAGCATCCAATAAAGTAACAGTCTGCAAACCGTTTCTGCTTGGATTCAGGCCTTTTTCCTCAACGGCTCGTCCTTTATCTATCGAATCCTGCACATTCCTTACAATTAGCCTCGCCCCAATCTCTTTCACCATTTTATCCCGAAATTCGATAGTCTCCGGAAAGTTATGGCCCGTGTCCACATGCATGAGCGGGAATGGTAACTTTGCAGGCCAAAATGCCTTTTGAGCAAGTCTTACCATAACAATGGAATCTTTTCCACCGGAAAATAGTAATACCGGTTTTTCAAATTGAGAAACAACTTCCCTCATGATGAAGATTGCCTCTGATTCTAATTGTTTAAGATGTGTTAAATTGTAATTCATGCTTTCCTTCTTTTATTATGCTTTTGCCTTCCCGGATTCCGGATTGGTCTTGATTAACTTTATATTAAAAAATCTAGTGGAGATGCTGGATATACGATACATTAGAGTTTGAGTTTTGGCAGCACCGCATCAAGTAGCTTTGCCTGACATGCTTCCAAATCATCTATATCAGTTCTTAATTCAAGGTCTGGTTTTACCGGATACTCAAATGGGGAATCTATTCCTGTAAAATTTTTTATTTCACCTCTTCTGGCTTTCGCATACAGTCCTTTCACATCTCTGCTTTCACACACTTCAATAGGGCAGTTCACAAAGACTTCGAAAAAGCTTTCTTCACCGACAATACCTTTGGCCATCTTCCTTATTTCTTCCGTAGGGCTGATCAACGAACATATTGTGATAACGCCGCAATGGGAGAATAATTTTGAAACTTCTGCAGCCCGTCTGATATTTTCCGTTCTGTCTTCTTCAGAAAAACCCAAGTTGTTATTGATTCCTACCCTCAGATTATCCCCATCAAGCAACTGGGTAAGAAATCCCATTTTATGGAGGTTTGTTTCAAAAGACCTTGCCAGCGTGCTTTTTCCGGAACCGGAAAGACCCACCATCCAAATCACCAGGGCTTTTTGTTTAAGTAGTTGTTCCTTGTCGCTTTTAGACAGGATTGAATCGAATATAGGATAAATATTATTCACACTAATTTCAAAATTTTAGCAAAAATAGTAGAAAATTTAAAGATTATGACTATTTATGCGATTTATATCACATAAAATAAAACTTCAATGGTTTCCGAAATTAATATTAAGGACATTATCCTGATTTCTAAAAAAGCAGGCGCTGAAATCCTGAGAATCTATCATGACGCGGATTTTTCAAGTGTGGTTGATTTCAAAAAGGATGATTCTCCTTTGACGCTCGCTGACAAAGCAGCACACGAAGTTATATTTAAAGAACTCACGCAATTACACGCTGATATACCTATCATTTCGGAAGAGGGCAAAGACATTTCCTATGACGAGCGCAAACATTACGAATATTACTGGTTGGTGGATCCATTAGACGGCACTAAGGAATTTATCAAAAGGAATGGAGAATTCACCGTCAATATTGCACTAGTACGTAAGAACAAGCCGGTATTGGGCGTGATTTACACACCTGTAACAGACACCACCTATTATGGTGTAGTAGAAAACAAAGAGGCTTTCAAACAGGTAGGCACAGAGGCCCCGGTGCAGATTAAAGTCAGCAATACAAGCACGCCAAAAGTGGCTGTAAGAAGTAAATCGCATGCGGCGCCTGAAGAAGAAGCAGTTTTGGCAAAATACGGAGCTACAGACAGTATATCTGTGGGTAGCTCATTGAAGTTTTGCATGGTGGCTGAAGGCAAAGCAGATTTGTATTACAGGCATGGCCCTACCATGGAGTGGGATACGGGAGCAGGACAGGCTGTTGTAGAAGCGGCAGGCGGCACTGTGCAGGAAGGTACTGGACCAAATCCATTTTTGTATAATAAGGAGTCTATGCTGAACGGCAGCTTCTTGTGCCTTGGTTTTTGATAAGGCGGTGGTTTCACGCGGCGACGCAGCGGTTGCGCAACGAACGCGGTTTGGTTCCACGCAACGACGCAGCGAATTACGCAACGGGCGCAGCGATTAATTTCAGTATGACCGAGACAACTGATGATTGTCTGGAATGGATACTGTAGCCGTTGTTGTATCTCACAAAACAACTTCTACTTCGCTTACAGCCGCTGTGAGAACACATGGGGCGATAAAGTGAAGACACGT
>CAZWQB010000022.1:24039-26305 GCA_964636035.1 uncultured Roseivirgaceae bacterium | reverse complement strand
TTACGGTAGGCTTAAGCACCACTTCGGTTTCGTCATCATCGTCCTTACAGCTCACGATTACCACCGATAGGAGTAGCATCAGCATCAAAAGAGGGTTTTTAAAGAATTTGCCTATTTTCATAAGAATAAAAGTTTAGTAATAAATTATAAATTAATTATTAGTTACAATACAATCCTGAGCATCTGCAGATCCAGAAGCATCTAAGTTTCGTTAATTCCAGCCGGCTATTGAAAATAGATTTCGTCAATGTAATAAGTATGGTCTGCCTCCGCTCCCCCGGTGGTGGTTGCTCCAAACTTCAACTCTATAAAGTTAAAAGGACCATTTGCACCGGAAGGCGTTGTTACACCACCATCCACTATTTTTCTGCCGAGGGTGTTGAGGGGAACTGTGAAAGTTTTCCATTCGCCTTCTACCACCGGCAATTTCACTTTAACAATTTCACCATTAGGAGAACCCTCTTCTTTAAGCCAGAAATTCAACTGGGCCGCACCCGGCATGGCATATACCGAAACTACAATTTCTGAATAGCCCTCTGTGCTCATCACACCCGCTACTGCAGGTGACGGTGCAAAACCAAACTCACCCCAGCCATTGAATGTAAAAGTTACTTTTGTAGAAAACTCGCCTTCAAAAACCTGCTCCGTATTTTCCCGATCCAGGACGGAGTGGCCATGTCCCTGAATTTTTGACACGTTCGCTCCTACGTCATCCCGGTACACATAAAAAATTCCTGATGGGTCCACAATAGTAAAGGAATCAGTTTCCACTTCACCACCAGTAGTTTTAATGGTTATTGGTCCGGTTTCCGCACCTTCGGGAATTACGAATGTAATCTCCGTAGCAGAAGAAGCACTCACCTCAGTAACCATCACTTCTCCGAAATAAACCTCAGCATCTTCCAAATTCTCACCGGTAATGGTCACTTCGCCGCCAACTTCTCCTTCCAGGGTTTCAGGGGAAACTGAAGTAATCACCGGCGCTTTTAGCACAGTAAATTCGGCAGACTCCACAGAACCTCCGGCCGTAGTAATGGTAATTTTGCCAGTTTCTGCGCCTTCGGGAATGGTGACGACAAGCTGTGTATCCGTAGAAGCAGGATCTACAATTGCAGGAATGTCTCCAAATAAAACTTCAGCACCCTCCAGGTTAGTACCTGTTATAGTTACAGTACTTCCTACCTTTCCGACCATGCCGCCCAAACTTCCGGCTGTAGTTGCGGTAACTGTAGTAATGGTAGGCGGATCTGGCACAGTAGCGGTCACCGTAAACATTTTTGTACCCTTGCCAGCAGCAGTGGTAACCGTAATCGTTTGTTCTCCTTCCGCAACACCATCAGGCACAGCAGTTGTAATGGAAGTTGCAGTGTTTTCGGAGATTGTTGCCGCTACATTGCCAAAAGTTACCGATGAAGCATCTGCCAGACTAACACCCGTTATGGTTACAACAGTGCCCACAGGGCCTTGATTCGGAGAAATGGTTGTGATGGCCGGAGTAATACTCACGCTGCCTCCTTCGTCGTCGTCACTACAACCAATCACCAGCATTGATAAGCCGGTCAGCATTAAAAAAATAGTTTTTGTAAAGCGTTTGTTCATTGTTGTGGGTTAAAATTTAAAAGTGAATATTTAAAACGATTGCGATCTTTTCTACCAAAAAAACGGATCGACCATTTCGACAAAATTGAATCAGTCGATTCGTTATCAGTCTCTATGCTGCGTCATTTAACTGCCGTCCGGATTCTTTTAAGAAAGAGCGACTCCAGATGACAAGCCTTCTGTATGCGCATTCCCTGTTTTGATAGGATGTAATAAATGTATTTAATTAAAGAGCGTTGATAAAACCAATTAAATCAGATTTAGACATTTCAAACCAGATAGTTTAACGACAAGTCCGATGATCTTATATCAGCTAGCTGAGCGATATAGCACTTTAAAACTTCCAAAAACTCGGTCTTGAATTCTCTCTTTCAACAAACCAAGGTTCTAAAGCGAACCAATATTGACATTTCTAAAATAGCTTGCTGAAAAAGTATCAGGTGCGTCAGATATCAGGCGGCAAAGCGAAGACCCATTTATACTTCGAGCTGTGCCAAAGGCATCCCTTTGAGGAAGCCAACGATGAGATGGGCACGCCTGAGACCAACGGAAATAAGACCATTGAAAATATCTGAGTTCACAGAAACACGGCTATTTTGACGAAAAACCTGCACTTGCTAAAATGGGAAATCAGCAAAGGGGTGTAAAAAAGATAATCAGTAGCGTA
>CAZWQB010000022.1:0-23939 GCA_964636035.1 uncultured Roseivirgaceae bacterium | reverse complement strand
CTCATGAAATTCATACAATGCCCGCCCATGGAAATATCGCAGCATTTTGCAGACCAATTCCATACCTACACAGCAAAAATGTCCTTTAAGCGCCCTGTTACATAGATCGGGACAAAATAATTAACGACAGCCCTATCAAGAAGAATAAAATCATCAAATTGAGCAGCTTATTTGTGCCTTTTGGAGCTGCATTGAATTCTTTCCAAACAAAAATACCCCACATGGCAGCCACTATGGTAGCGCCCTGTCCTAATCCGTAGGCTATTGCCGGACCCGCTTTTTCTGAAGCAATTATATTGAATGACATACCAATACACCAGATAGCCCCGCCTAAAATTCCCATTATATGACTGCGGCTGCTTCCTCTAAAATAATCAGCGAATGAAAGCGGCGCTCCTTCGAAGGGAACTTTCATCAAAAAAGTATTAACAACAAAGCTACTAACGAATACACCTATAGCAAAAAAGACCACCGCGGTATACGGGGTGAGAAATCCTGCTTCCGGATGCACGAAATCTTTGACCATAGAATTGGCAACAAACCCATAAAACAGCCCCATCAAGCAACCACTTAAAACAGACAATCCCAATCCCTTGGTAGAAACTTTTTTGACAGTTTTTGATAAGCGCTTATAAGCTGCTGCATTTAAAATTATCGCTACCGCTACCAGAGCAACCCCGCCAAACAGCACGGCAGCGTTTCCAATCGGGCTGT
The DNA here is from genome assembly GCA_964636035.1 of uncultured Roseivirgaceae bacterium. Taxonomy (GTDB): domain Bacteria; phylum Bacteroidota; class Bacteroidia; order Cytophagales; family Cyclobacteriaceae; genus CAMPJM01. The sequence goes on along the minus strand of CAZWQB010000022.1, from coordinate 23,225 downwards.
CTATATAATTATCAATTACCCCCAATATTAAAGCAATTCCAATGCCCACGGGAAAGGCCACCGACATGCCCGCTATAGATATGGCAGCCACTAATAAGATATTCGCGATGTTAAAGAAAATACCACCAACTATAGCCGACTGAATATTAGCGCGATCTGCCTGGGCAACGTCATCCAAAAAACCACGACCCTGGTCTCCTATACTCCCGATAGTGAAGGCAAAGATCAGCGACAACAGTAAAATACCAATTGTATAATCCCAATAGTAAAGCTCGAATCGCCAATTTTTATCAGCAAGTTTTTGTGTATTGGCCCAGGAACCCCAACAAACCATGGTAACAAAACAAAAGACTACCGCAAGTCCGTAACTTTCTAAAATAAGCATAGTATTCTAAGGATTAATGTTTTATATATTTCAACGATGTTTGTTTTCCATGCAAGGAATCCGTTTCTCTAAGAAATGCCATACAAAGAAATAGCTCTTCAGCAAGTAAAGATGCTAAAACAAAAAGGGGTTTTAGATCTCAAGACGATAATACAATAATTTTCAGGATATCAGTGGTGAGCTTTCGACAATTTCATCACGAAATGGAATCGAGGATTGCGCCCCCATTCGCATTACGGAAACTGCGGCCGCCCTACTTGCAAAGATCACCGCATCTCGAAGCGCTCTCTTTTCCGCCAGTGCTACGGCAAGGGCACCATTAAAACAGTCGCCGGCGGCGGTTGTGTCGACAACTTCGACTTCGGGAGCCGCAATTACTTCAGAAATATTTGATGTGTGCAAAAGGGCGCCTTTTGAACCGAGGGTGATGATAACATTAGGCACCCCAAAAGACTGCAAAACACAAGCCGCCCTGTGGGCTGAAACTGTATCAGTCACCGGAACACCAGTGAGCAACGCCGCCTCTCGCTCGTTAGGTGTAATCAGATAAAGAAGAGGAAAAAGACTTGCAGGAAGCACCTGTGCCGGAGCCGGATTCAACACAACTCGCAATCCTCTCGCCCGACATTTGTTTATCACATGCGCAACCGTAGCCATAGGAATCTCCAACTGCAGCAATACGATTGTATCCTCCTCCGCCAGTTCTAAGGCTGCATCCGCCTCCTGCGGTTTTAGCTGACCATTGGATCCGGGAGCAACAGCAATAGAATTTTCCCCGCGCCCATCAACATTGATCAATGCAACACCAGAGGGATGCACGCCATCTATTTTTATAAAACTACCGTCAATTGACTCCTGCCTGAATTTCTCAAGGGCCTCTTTCCCAAAAATATCGTTGCCAACTTTTGTCACAAAAGTAACCTTTCCTCCCAAACGCGATGCTGCCACTGCCTGGTTAGCACCTTTACCTCCTGGATTCATAAAAAACTCTCCTCCCAATACCGTTTCGCCTGGCAAGGGAAGGGTGTTAGTCCGTATAACCATGTCTGTGTTAGAACTTCCTATCACTAAAATTTTTGAACTCATAATATTAGCTTCAAAGTTTGAATTATATAAGTTGAGCTGTGTTGCTTCTCAGGGACTTCTGCACAGTTATGGCCTCATGATTAAAAACTTACTCGACGAAAGTAAATTTCTGAAACCACAGATCAAAATCCGTTATTCTTAAGTTTGGATATTCCTATTTTATAAAATTATTCTTAATTTAACATCAATGGAATAATTTTACGCGGGATTCAGACATTCTTATGAGCAAAATTGAGCACCTTACGACCCTTATAAAATCCTTATCAAAATCAGAGAAGCGTTATTTCAAATGGTCATATCCCTGGAAACCTGGCGATAAAATTTATGCTGATCTGTATGAGATCATTGAAAAAGGGAATGATTCGTCGAAAAAATTGAAAGAGCGTCTAAAACAAGCCTACCCCAATGCGATTTTAGAGCCTGCATATAAACATTTGTACAAGATGCTGATGCGTAGCCTGCGGAACTATGAAGCTGAAAAATCAGTAGAAAACAAACTGATCAGCCTTCTGGGCGACGTAAAAATATTATTTAACAAAGGGATATTTGAGCTCTGCTTTTCCGAAATAGAAAAAGCTAAAAAACTAGCGCTGCGCCATGAAAAATTTGCATTCTTCCTTTTGTTTGCAAGGATGGAACTTCAATACCTCACGAACCTTGAGTTCCCGGAAACAGACGAAGCGTCTCTTTTAGAAAAACAGAAAAAAATAGTAGATTTCCTGAACCACGAATTGTTTATTAGTCGCCATTCCTCGCTTTATGAAATATTGACGTTCAGGTATCATCAACAGGGGAGCGCCCGAAGTGACGTGGAAAAGGCCAGATTGAACGATCTACTTCTCAATGAGCATCAAATCATCTTCACTAGAAAGCTTAATTCTTTTGAATCTGACAAAGTACATCTTCATTTCCAGGCGACCTATTTTTTAATGGCGGGCAATCCGGACCCCAGTCTAAAAATTTTTAAAGAGCTAAATCAATTGTACAGTGAACAGGAGGTCCTCTGGGCCGACTCGCCGGTATATTATCTTTATTTGCTTCACGGAATATTGACCGATTTACATCTCATGAAACGCGATAGCGACATGCCCTATTTTTTAAATCAGTTGCAACAGATTCAATCAAACAGCGAAAGCCTGCACCTTTTAAAACAGCACCTGAGCTACTATCATCATATCGGACTCCTTATAGACAAAGACGATATGCAGAAAGCGGTTGATCTTTCGGTGGAGTATGAAAAGCTCTTCCTAACAAAAAAAGCTGTAGTACCACCCAATACATCTGCAGCAATGCATTTTCGACTGGCCGTAGTATATTTTATCCTTCAGGACTACTCCAAATCATTACAATTGGTCAATGAGATTTTAAACTCCTCAGGTCCATTCATTTCATCGCAGCTCTACGTTTTGGGACGGTTACTAAATCTGCTGATTCACCTTGAACTTCAGAATGAGGATTATCTCTATTACGAAATAAAATCAGTAACGCGCAAGTTAAAAACCAGCAAAAAGCTATTTATGCTTGAAAAAATAACGCTGCAATTTTTAAGCAGGTGGGTTAGTGCGACAGAAAGGACCAAAGCGCTGCAATATTATGCACAGGCGCTGGAAGAACTGGAAGAGGATGATTATGAAAACCAGTTGCTTCGGCAATTTCCTTTTCTGAAATGGGTTAAAAGCCACTTGCTGAAACAGCCGATGACAAATCTAAAAAAGGCAAAGGGTCAATACGAGTGAACCTGAGTTAAGTAAATTGAATACATGGATTTTCACAGGTCACCACGCTTGAAATGCTGGAGTAAAAAACTATGCGCAAACAACTATACCAAGATTGCGCGCTATGCAGGGCCGGCAGAAAACGTTATAATAAAACATTCCAGGTTCAGCTTAGCTTCTATACATTTTTCTTATTTTACTTTTTCAGCAAGTGCAAAAGTTCTGCATCAATAAAGCCTTTTCCGTAAACCTAAAACAAATTATCAGACTATTTTTTTGGGGGGGTATAGCCTCAGGCACGCCATCTACGTTATTGGCTTCAGCTTTAAGTATAAGATACATCTTCGCTTTGCCGCCTGGTATCTGACGCACCTGAGACTTTTTCAGCAGGCCTTATGTAGTTTTGCCTGCAAAATTCTTAACATTTTTTGCACAAGAGTGCTCGAATCAATAACAAGTTTTCAATTGCACAAGACAGGCTCCATCGCCAGATCTCTTCTGCGGGGGATAGAAGACTGCGCACCCATGCGTGTAGTAGTAACGGAGGCAACCTGCGACGCAAAATGAACCGCTGACAAGACATCCTGACCTTCTGCCACCGCCACCGCCAATGCGCCGTTGAAGGCGTCTCCTGCTGCCGTTGAATCAATCGCTTTCACTTTTGTGGCCGGTATAACATCAAATCCTCCACGATGTAAAAGCACTGCCCCCCGGGATCCCATTGTGATGACTACATTCTTAACACCCTTGAAATACAAATACTCCGCTGCTTTTCTTGCTGAAGCAACATCCGTAACAGGAATTCCGGTTAAAATTTCTGCTTCTGATACGTTGGGAGTAATAATGTCAATTTTGTCAAAAAGTTCGGAGGTCTCAACGTGTGCCGGAGCAGGATTTAAGATTACCTTTATAGAATATATTGAAGCGTATTGTATTGCAAATTTTATTGTCTCTATCGGAATCTCCATTTGAATCAGCATAATTCCAATGTTGGGAATCTTGTCAAGATACTTGCCAACCTCATCCGGGGTTAAATTTAAATTCGCTCCCGGATCAACGACTATGGAGTTTTCTCCTATGTCATCCACGGTAATTAATGCAACACCTGTAGGACGTGTATTGTCATACAAAATACCTTCTACGCCAATTCCCTCCTCTTCAAAGGCTTGCGAGGCCTGCCTGCCGAAAACATCTTTTCCAACTTTAGATATAAAACTGACATCACCTCCCAACCGCGCGATAGAGACTGCCTGATTTGCACCCTTCCCCCCGGGGTTCATCAAAAATCCTCCTCCCAGTACTGTTTCTCCAGGTACGGGAATATGAAAACTTTTAACCACCATGTCCATATTAGTGCTACCAATGACTACTATCTTGTTTCTGAGCATAATCTTTGTTTTTATTGTTTCAATATTTATGATTGATGGTAAATCAACACATGGATATATCCGCCATCTGATCATGATCCAAAAAAACCGCTATCGGCTACCTCCTTTTCCGAAAGTGGATTTTCGATCGCAATCGATTTTAAATCTTAATTCTGCAATCAGGTTCGCCACCACAGAAAATGATTTTAATTAAAAATATTACATTCCATAATTTTAATAATTTTGTACAATGTTTGAGCAATATTAAATTTCCTGTTTTTATCAGGAAAGTCGACAATTACTCCATTGTTTCGAAAACAATCGATTGAATCGCGGTTTTCAATAAAAATATAGAATCATTTCCTTTCCGGCTACATATTTTTTGACTACACATGATACTTATTTTGCAATGTTCCTTCTGCAACGAATCCGTGGCAAATATTTCCCGAATCGCCGCTAATTTTTGACGAATATTTCATAAAACACGAAGTGTGATAAAGGGAGCGCTGGCAGAAGACGCGGCGCGGCCAGGCCTGTACAACCGGAACGAAAGGCAAATTTTGGACTTGCCGAGCAAAAAGCCTATGGTTGCTCACCCGTATCAGAGCAAGTCTAAACGGCACATCATCCAGAGCTAGCGTAAACCTTACATTATCAGACGAGCCTTGCTTTTCTACGGGAAGTCATAAGCCCAAAGACCGCCACAACGAGGAAGCAGATGAACGGAACTGCAAAAGAACTATTCACATTTCCGGTAAAGTCTGAAATCTGACCCTGCACCGAAGTAAGGACAGCCCCGCCAAGGATCGCCATAATCAGCCCGGAGCCGGCAATTTTTGTATCCTTTCCCAGACCGTCGACCGCCAGTCCGTAGATCGTAGGGAACATCAGCGACATACATCCGGAAATTCCTGTCAGGGCATAGACCCCAACAATGCCCCCGGAAAACATTACCACGCCCGTGCAGGCCATTGCCACGGCGGCCAGGGCGATGAGCAGCTTTTCCGGTGAAACCACCTTCATCAAGGCGGTGCAAACAAAGCGGGACACGGCAAACAGAACCAGTGCCGCCATATAATAATTGGCCGCCTCACTCTCATTGACGCCCAATTCTTCCATCACGTAACGGATAGAATAAGACCAGACCCCGATTTGCGCCCCCACATAAAAGAACTGGGCTATCACCCCCCACACGTAGTTGGAATTTTTTGACAACCGCCCGATCGCAGCCCCTATCCCCAACGGCCCGTCCGTATCGCTATACCTTGGCATCTTTACCGCGGCTATCACAATCCAAAGCACCAAAAGAAAAACGGCAACGCCCACGTAAGGGAGCATAACCGCAGAAAACTCAGCCGTTTGTATGGCACCCAGTTCTTCCGGGCTCATGGCCGCCCTGGCTTCTGCACCTGCCTCGTTCAATTGCGACAAGATAAAGACCTTGCTTAGAAAAACGCCCAGGATAGACCCCACAGGATTGAAAGATTGTGCCAGGTTCAGGCGCCGCGTAGCTGTTGCTGCCGGCCCCATGGCGATGATATAGGGGTTGGCAGAGGTCTCTAATATCGATAAACCGCCCGCCAGAACGAACAGCGCCACAAGAAAGAAGGGATAGCTCATGCTGGTGCTGGCAGGATAAAAGAGCAACGCTCCGGCTATAAACATGCCCAGCCCGGAAAGCACCCCGGTCTTGTAGGAAAACTTTTTGATAAGGATTGCCGCCGGGAGCGCCAGGCAAAAATATGAACCGTAAAAGGCTATCTGGATCCACGAGGTCTGGAAATCTGTCATGCTCAGGATCCGCTTAAAGGCCGCAAGCAGCGTATCGGTCATGTTGTTGGCCAGCCCCCACAAAAGGAACAGGCTTGTAATCAGGACAAAAGGAAGAAGCGGCGTCTTAATTTTAGTATCCATTTATATCAAATTTCCTTGGTTTTACCTTGTACAAAATCCTCTGTTTGTCGCATCTCAATTTCCTGAAAACATTTTTTCGAAATCGTTTGAATCAGATAACGGTATACATGCGTATTTGTTAAAACAGATCATGGTTTTTTCTCAGATTTTACAAACTGTCCATACCGTTAGAAACCAGTGTAGCAGGAATAGCTTCCGACTCCATCTCCTTCCAAACCTTCCCCTCCGGAAAAGTATAATCCTTTAGAGACTGGGCTTTCATTTCAATGCTATAACCCGGCAACTGAGGAACGATATAATTTCCCTTTTGTATCTTCACAGGATCGATAAAATGCTCATGCAGGTGGTCCACATATTCTATCAGACGGTTTTCAAGGCTCCCACTGATTGCAATAAAATCAATGATGGCTAAGTGTTGCACATATTCGCACAAGCCTACGCCGCCTGCGTGAGGGCAGACAGGCACTTTAAATTTGGCCGCCATCAATAATATACTCAATATTTCATTTACACCACCCACCCTGCAACTGTCAATCTGGCAAATGTCCAGGCCGCCGCTTTGAAGGAACTGCTTAAACATAATCTTGTTCTGGCAATGTTCGCCGGTAGCCACTTTTATGGGCTTTATGGCCTTGGCGATGGCGGCATGGCCTAATATATCGTCCGGACTGGTAGGTTCCTCAATCCACCATGGGCTGAACCGGGCAAGCTTTGCCATGTTGCTGATGGCCTCATTTACCCCCCACTTCTGGTTGGCATCCATCATTAGGGTTACATCGTCCCCTATTTCTTCTCTGATGATCTCGGCGCGCCGCATATCCTGTTCAATATCGTTGCCCACCTTCATTTTTAGGTGCGTCCATCCTTCTGCTTTTGCCTCCCTGCACAACCTTCTCATTTTCTCTTCGGAATATCCCAACCATCCCGCCGACGTGGTATATGCCGGATATCCGTTCTGGAGCAAATGATCTATCCGCTCCTGTTTGGTGGCCTCCAGATTCGTCAATAGCGCTATTGCTTCCTCCCGGGTGATTGCATCTTCTATGTAGGTAAAATCGATGCATGCGACCAACTGTTCCGGAGACATGTCGGCCAACAGTTTCCACAAAGGCTTGCCCTCCACTTTTGCATATAGGTCCCATACCGCATTTACCAAAGCACCGGTCGCCAAATGAATGACGCCTTTATCAGGCCCCAGCCAGCGCAACTGGCTGTCACCGGTGATCATGCGCCAGAAACCTGCCATGTCTGAGGTGATCTCGCTCAGGGTTTTACCAACCACCAGGTGAGCAAGTGCGTTAATCGCGGCAACACATACCTCGTTGCCCCTGCCTATGGTAAACGTCAGGCCATGTCCTTCCAACTGCGAATCGCTGGTTTTAATGATCACATATGCGGCTGAATAATCAGGGTCTTTATGCATAGCATCCGATCCATCCAAAGATTTGCCTGTCGGAAATCTTACATCTTTTATCTCTACAGAAGTTATTTTCAAGGTCATCCTAAAAGTTATTATACATCGATAAATGTAAAGCTATTACGACAGGGGCATGTCCTCAACTTAAATTTTAGCTATTTATGATACTTTCTTTGCAATCGATGGATATTTTCTTTGGATTGACCACAATCAATACCATTGTCACTCGTTCAAAATATCCTATATTTAGGGGCACTTCCATACGGGACGATTATTCACTTATGAAGCCACAACTTTTAAACAAACATTTCGATGAAACCAGCTCCTTTAAACTGGAGAGCCAGTCATACAAAAATTTTTTGAAGATCTGGCATTACCATCCGGAACTGGAACTGGTGATCATATTGGAAAGTACAGGCACCCGCTTTGTTGGCGACAATATTGAAAAATTTGAAGCGGGAGAGATTATTCTCATAGGAAAAAATCTCCCTCACTTGTGGCTAAACGACAAAGTGTTTTTTGAAGGAAATCCTGAACTTAATGCAAGAGCACATGTCATCCATTTTCACGAAGATTTTGCCGGAGATTTTTTTAAAATCCCTGAAATGCGGGGAATAAATGAATTAATAAAGAAAGCCCAACATGGTGTTAAATTTCATAAAGATTTGACAACGTTTGTTATTGAGAAAGTAAACAAGATGTTTACTGTGGGTGGGTACCAAAGATTCATGCTGTTTATTGATGTTTTAAAGGATCTTTCAGAGTCGCAAGACTATCAGTTGCTCTCCAGTACAAGCTATGTCAACTCTTTCCGGGAGATGCACAACAGTAAAATGGCGCAGATCCACGAATATATTATGAACAACTTTAAGGAGAATATCTCCTTGGAGAAAGTAGCCGGTTTGGCAAACATGAACCCCTCGTCGTTCAGCAGATATTTTAAGCATTATCAGAAGAAAACGTTCATACAGTATTTGAACGAGGTGCGAATAGGCTATGCCTGTAAACTGTTGATTGAAAATGATTATACCGTGGCAGGCGTTTGTTTTGAGGCGGGGTTTAACAACGTGTCCAATTTCAACAGGCAGTTTAAGGCCCTCAAGAAAATATCGCCCACAGAGTATATCAAGCTCTATTCAAAACATCTAAACTAAAGGTGGGCACATGATGTTGTTACAAATATACTAATAATAAGGGGAAAAATTCTACCCTAAAAAAAAGCACTTACAACATTCGTTATAAGTGCTTTCGACTAACGTGGGACGTACTGGATTCGAACCAGTGACCCCCTGCTTGTAAGGCAGGTGCTCTGAACCAGCTGAGCTAACATCCCTTAGAGAACATCCCGAAATCACTTGTTTATTGCGATTGGGAATGCAAAGGTATAAACCAATTTCATTATTGCAAATACTTTTTAAAATAATCTTTAAAAAAAATCGTATTGATTCTGATTGACAGTTTGCTGCGCGGCGGACTGGCTAATTATTTAAATCATTACATGATCATAAAGCTATACATTACATTTTGTAATTTTACTTCGTGCAGAAATTCATTCCCACTTTAAAGAAAATACTCCTGTTTACAACGGTTGGCATGCTGTTGCTTTTAGCCACCGGAATTACCCTGACCCACATATTTCAGGATAAAATAATTGCCCTGTTTGTTGAGGAAGTAAACAAGCAAATAAAAACTCCGGTAAAAGTCGAGGAGATTAACCTTTCTATAATAAAGAAGTTTCCTCAACTGACGGTAGATCTGAAAAACGTGTGGGTACAGGAAGCAATAAAAAATAGCACCGAGCCGCTTGCTACAGCGAAGCAGCTTCATTTTTCGCTTAGTCTGTATGAACTCCTGAGAGGAAATTATCAGATTAATCAGGTACATCTGGAGGAGGCCGAGGTCTTTCTTAAGATTTTCCCCAACGGTTATAATAACTATACAATTTTCGAAAAAGACAGTACCGCCGCGAACAATTCAAAGTTGAGCTTCCAAATCAAAAAGATTAATCTCGAAAAGGTGCTTCTCAACTATTCTGATGTAAAAAGAGACCAGGAGTATACGCTGGTGGCTGAAGACGCTAGCGCAAAGCTCATGTCTAAAGATAATGTTTATGACATTGCGGTTGAGGGGGACTTTTTGAGCAAGCAAATTAAAATTCAGGAACAAACTTTCTTCAAGGAAAAGAAACTGACAATTCAAACCGATCTCAACTATCATGTAGCTTCAGACAGCATTAATATTTTACCTTCCCATATTTTTGTGCATGATTCAGAATTTCTTGTCCAGGGTACATACCATGGTGCCGATAAAAATCACGTAAATATTAGTGCTCAGGGTGAGGGCACTAATATCCATACGCTTTTGTCACTCATGCCGGAAGATATTTATAACAAATTCAAAGTGTATAAAAGTGACGGGAAGGTGTATTTTTCCTCAGAACTGGTTGGTAATATTTCAGATTCCGACTCACCGGAACTCACCATCAACTTTGGCACAGAAAACGCATCTTTGTTCCATCCGGATATCAACAGAAAGCTGGAAAACTTAAACCTGGAAGGTAGATTTTACTCGAAAAAAGCAAATGACCTTAGTACTGCCACGCTGTCTTTGAAGAATATCAGCGGAAAAATGGAAGGTCGGCCCTTTACTGGCGAACTCTACATCGAAAATTTCGAAGACTACTTCGTGCGTCTGAACGTGGACGCTGAGATAGATGCACAATCGTTAATAGAATTTTATCCAATAAATTCGATAAAGAGCGCCTCCGGTCTGGTTGACCTGGATATCAGTTTTGAAGGAAAAATTAAAAATTTGCGAAACAATAACAATGCTGCCATCAAGACCTCAGGTGAAATTATCCTTAAGAATCTACAATTCGAGCTCACCTCCTCCCAACTACCGTTCAGGAATTTCAAAGGAAGCTTCATCTTCAAAAATGACGACCTGGCCATTAGCGATTTCTCTGGATTGGTCGGAAGCAGCGACTTTATGCTAAATGGCTTTTTTAAAAATATAGTTGCCTATTTGATCTTTGAAGATCAACCTATTACCATCGAAGCGGATTTGAACTCAGACTTGCTTGATTTTGATGAGTTGCTTACTGGAAATGTCACCGAAAACCCACAGGTGCAGGCGGAAGGGGAGCAATATTATTCATTTACAATTTCACCCAAACTGGAATTGTCTTTCAATTGCAATGTGAGCAGCTTAAAATTCAGGCGGCTGGTCGGACAAAAGGTAAAAGGGAAATTAAAGGTCAAAAACCAGAAGGCGCAGGCGAATGATATCAACATGTATGCAGCCGGCGGCGTAATGAACCTTAACGGCACTGTTGATGCTGTAAAAGAAGATTTTATTGAGGTCCGGACTGAGGCGTCTTTTGACAAAATTCATATTGACAGTATCTTCCACCTCTTCTATAATTTCAATCAGGATTTTCTGGTCGATAAGCATCTGAAAGGACAAATATCAGCCGAGGTGAACTCGTATATGGTTTTTGACAACAAACTAAGATTCGACTCACGCAAATTTCGCTCGCAGGTAGGTGTCACCATCAGAAACGGTGAATTGAATAACTTTGAACCTATGCAAAAACTTTCGAAATTCGTAGAAGAAGAAAGCCTTTCCAGCCTGCGGTTTTCTGAGTTGAACAACATCATTAACATTCAGGATGAAACAATCTATCTCCCTCCCATGGAGGTAAAGTCGAATATTTCGACTATTCAGGTACGTGGGACTCACACTTTTGACCAGAAGATAGATTATTATGTAAAGGTGCCACTAAGAACCTTCAGCAAGAGAGATAGGGATGAAGCTTTTGGCGCAATTGAAGATACGGGAAATGGCGGAGCAAATTTATTCCTAACAATAAAAGGAACTACTGACGAATATTCGATCAACTACGATTCGAAGGCCGTAAAACAGAAAATAAAAGAAGACATCAAGAAAGAAGGGCAGGAACTTCGGGAAGTTTTCCAGAATAAGGGGCGCAAAGAAACAGAAGATGTAGAATTAAATGAAAATGAATATTTTGACTTTTAATAAAACCCAGTTTGGCGCACCTTCCTGCCTGTTCTAAGCGCTCTTATATATCAACACTACCGCATACGCACTTACCCCTTCTTCCCGCCCTACAAAACCCAATCTTTCTGTAGTGGTAGCCTTAATTGAAATGTCTGCCTGATCAATCTGCATCACTTCGGCGAGACATTGCTTCATCTTTTCTATGTGCGGATTAATTTTTGGCACCTGAAGACAAATTGTACTATCTATGTTGCCAATTACATAATCATTGGAACGAAGCAGCGCAACCACTTCTTTCAACAGAATTTTACTATCTACCCCCTTATATTTTGGATCTGTATCAGGAAAGTGGTAACCTATATCGCGCAGGTTCGCCGCCCCCAGAAGTGCATCACAGATTACATGGACTAAAACATCTGCATCAGAGTGTCCCTTCGCACCTAAATGATGAGGAATTTTTATTCCACCAAGCCAAAAATCATAGCCTTCTTCTAACTGGTGTACATCATAACCAAAACCAATTCTCGTTTTAATCATCCTATCTTACTTTTTAGCCCTATAGTAAAGCGTTGAACTATTGTTGGGAACCAAAATGCTATTGGCCATTTGGTGAATGTCAGCCGGAGAAATCTGCTGGATCAAATGCGTCTCCTGATTTACATAGTCGGGAATCCCCTGTAAAGCAGCGAAAGCAAGGTTCATTGCACGGTTCAACAATTCAACTTCGGAAAAAACAAGTGAAGCTTCTGCCTGATTTTTAACTTTTATCAGCTCCTCTTCATCTACCATTTCCTGTTTAATATCTTCTATTACTGTATCGATTGCCTTATCCCCATCTTCCAGGGATATGCCTTCATTCAGTTTGCCGGTAATAACTAACAGACCAGGATCAACGGAACCTGTTACAAAGGCATTCAGGTTATTAAACAATTGCTCTTGCTTCACCAACTTTTCATGCAGCCTTGAGGATTTTCCTCTGCCGATGACATCGCTCAAAAGATCTGCTACATGGTATGCCTTAGAATAGCGGCCAGGCATGTGGTAAACGCGGTAAATAGCATCTAAAGGTACATCTGCCTCCACTTCTTTGAATCGCGCACTTTTTTGAGCAGGTTCTTTGGGAAGAGACCTTTGATAGGGTTCGCCGGGCGGAATGGGTCCGAACCATTTTTCTGCCAGCCTCTGAACCTCATTAAAAGTAACGTTTCCCGCGACCACCATCACAGCGTTGTTTGGCAAATAATATTTGTAAAAGAATTGCTTTACGTCTTCCATGGTGGCTTCCTCTATATGCGAGATTTCCTTGCCTATGGTAGCCCATTTATAAGGATGTTCCTGGTAAGCCAATGGTCTCAAATGTAACCAGATGTCGCCATACGGCTGATTTAAATACCTTTGTTTAAACTCTTCCACCACCACCTTTTTCTGCACATCCAAAACAGCCGGATCAAAAGAAAGGCCCATCATCCTGTCAGATTCCAACCAGAAAGCCGTTTCTATATTTTCGGCAGGCAAGGTAACATAGTAGTTCGTAATGTCAGGACTGGTGAATGCGTTGTTTTCACCACCCACTTTTTGCAGCGGCTCATCATACGATTTGATATTCTGTGATCCACCGAACATCAAATGTTCGAACAGGTGCGCAAAACCCGTCTTACGCTCATCTTCATCACGCGAGCCGACATTGTAGGCAATATTCACGGCAGCAAGCGGTGTTGCCTTGTCCTCATGTACATATACTTTTAGCCCGTTATCTAGGGTAAAAAATTTGAAGTCGATCATCCCAAAAATATTTTGCCTCCAAAAATAGAGAAAATTAAGGCGAAAAGGCGAAATCCGTTTTTAATTTATTGAAGGGAAAGGACAACCTATTGATATAAAGCGTTTTAATTGTTAAATTATGAGCAACTAACAAGATTAGCGCAGGCAAGTCTGACACCATACTAAATAATTTTTATACGATTTATTTGTACTATAATAGTAAAACTGATTTTAAATTTTCTTATATTGAAAATACTTTTTGCACCTTAATTTACTTTCCAAACTCCTAAAGCAATGAACGCCTCTCAACGCCAGCAATACAGCACCGAACAAGTCGATCCAAAGGAGGATATAGAATTTCTTAAACGTTTTTTTTCAAGGGTATTAAGCTACTGGCATTATATTATTCTTTTTGTATTGGCAATGCTACTGCTGGCCTTCATTTACAACAGATATGCCACTCCTGTATATGAAGTGAGTGCTTCGGTACTGGTAAAAGAACCTGAAGATGCAAACAAATCAGTGACGGATATTTTATATGGGACCAAAGGCTCGAATGGATCAACAAATCTGGAAAACGAATCCATTTTGTTAAAAACGCTGGATCTCATAGAAGAAACACTTCGGGAGCTGGAAATGAATGTAACTTACTACACCTCCAGCAACTTTGGCAAATCGGAATTGTATGAGGACAACCCGATAAAAGTCACAATTGATCAAGCTTCTTTGATTATTCCACAGGCTTCAGGTATAAAATGCAGAATTAAAGATAAACAATTCTACACATTGGAAGCGGAAAACGAGGGAGTGATGAGCAATTTGATGTCAATGGTGGGGCAGCGTGATACCGAGATGCCTTTTAGTTTTGGGGAAAGATTACTGCCTTTTGGAGAGTTTGTGGTAGTAGGCGGATTTCGATTTAAAGTTGATCTAAACGGAGTTCACGATGAACTTGAAGATAAGGAAATAGATTTTGTTATTCATGATTATGAAAACCTGGCGAAAACATACCAGAACAAAATAGAAATTGAAGCTTTTTCAACGGAGTCTTCGGTTTTAAAAATATCCATTGAGGAAAATAATCCTAAAAAAGGGGTTGACTTCTTAAACAGTCATATTCAAAATTATATTGAAAGCGGATTAGAAGAAAAAAATATCATTGCCACGAATACCATCGACTTTATAAATAATCAACTGCTTACCATCCGCGATTCATTGAGCCAAATCGAAAGCCGACTCGAGGATTTCAAGAAGTTAAACTCTTCCGTAGATCTCAGCGTGGAAGGCAATAGACTGTATTCAGATATTCAGGAAGTAGAGCGGCAAAAATCCATGTTAGATATCAACATGAAATATTTGTCGAACATAAAAAATTATATTTCAAAAGGAGATCAGCTGGAAAACATTGCAATTCCTTCTTCCTTTGGAATTACGGACCCCACGTTGAATAGCCTTATAGAACAACTAGTAGCCATACAGCTTGAAAACAAAATGATGGGCATCAGCATGAGTGATGCCAATCCGGTAATTAAAAACAACAAGCAGAAGATAGCTGCCTTAAAAAACAATATCATTGAGAACATCAACAATCTGCAGCAGGCCAATCAGATGTTGCTTTCTGAGCTCAACAATGATATCTACCGATTTTCCGGAGCATTGAACTCCCTTCCCACAGCAGAACGAGAAAAAATTAATATACAAAGGACCTACGACCTTAGTGAAAATCTGTACATGTTTCTGATGGAAAAAAGAGCCGAAGCAGGCATTTCCAAAGCCATCACCAATGTGAATTTTAAAATGGTCGATAAAGCAACGGTTGTAGGTAATGGTCCGGTGAAGCCTCGGGCAACATTAAATTATGTACTGGCGATTTTAGCAGGCTTTCTTATTCCTATCGGGTTTATTTATGTAAATGACACTTTTAGCGACAAGGTAATTTCGAAGGAGGAGCTCCTGAAACTCAGTAAAATTCCGTTTTTGGGAATAATTGCACACGGCAAACCGAAAGGAGATTTCAATGTGAGCCAAAATCCAAATTCGTCTACTGCGGAATCCTTCAGAAATATCCGAAGCAACCTTCGATTTTTAACAGAAAATAGTCATTCCGGAAAGGTTTATCTGATCAGCTCCTCTATTACCGGAGAAGGAAAAACCTTTTGTGCCAATAATCTGGCCTTTATGTTTTCTAACTATGGAAAGAAAACACTTTTGATGAATGTGGATATGCGAAAGCCTAATTTTTACGGTGAAATAGGAGTTTATTCTGAATATGGACTTAGCCATTACCTGGCTGATTTCAAAACGAAAGAGCAGATCATTCAAAAATCCCTGATGGACAACCTGTATGTCATCACCGCTGGCACCACCCCTCCTAATCCATCTGAACTATTGCTCACCGGCAAAATCGATACCCTGTTGGATGAACTCAAAGGAGAGTTTGATAATATCATCATCGACACGCCCCCAGTCGGGATTATTTCAGACGCACTTGAGCTGATCAAAAAAGCAAATGTTACAATTATAGTAGTAAGACAAGCTTACACTTCCCGGAAAATGCTCTCCAACCTAAACCAGCTTTACGACCAAAAGTTAACTAAGCAAATGGGCATTATCCTCAACGATGTAAATATTGAGCAAACTGGCTATACCTATGGGTCTACGGAGGGTTTTTCTTATTTTGATGATGGAAACTAAGAAGTGTCGTGTGAAGCTACAAGTGCTTCAAATTGCGGTTGAATTATTTCGGCAGGAGCGTCTCCTACATAAACGCCAAAAAATCGCCTATTTTTCAACAGGCACAATGTTGATGGCCTACGTTCCATTGCAAAGCTACTCAGGGTTCTCGAATAAACCTCAGCGGCTTTAAATACGGGCGACAACGCAAAATAATCTTTAGACATAAACATGAAGCCTTCGATAAGATGACATCCCTCAGAATACTCGAAAAAATCTACCGAGTCCCTGGGTAAATATCAGCGGGAAAGCCGCTTCACCCACCACTCTCTATCATGAAATGATTACAAGAAAATAAATGATTAAGAACAGAGACGAGGAAATGTAGAATTGATATTATTTAAATACCTCATCTTTCATTACCGGAGCTTGGTAAGACTGACCTTCGGAAGGTTTATCCTGTACTGCAAGAATGCCTTTTTGAGGATTCCAGGGACCGCTCTTCTTTTCGGGGAACACGATGTACTTTCGGCCAAGAAAGTTTAGTATCAGCGCCATAAATGAAGCCAATATCTTAGCATATCCTGCAGAAAAACCTATGGATAAAAAGAGCTTTGTAACTTCTAAGTCGAAAAAAGCAATCGAAACCACTACCAGTGAATAGATTATTATTTCTGTCTTAGTTCCCCACTTAACTTTTCTCCTAAAAAGGATGGAAGTAGTTAAAAAATAGTTTAAAATGCCCGCCAATATAAATGCTGTGGGAGCAGCAATGTTTACATCTTTAAAACTGCTTAACAATACTAAGAACAAGAGGAAATTGAACAAAGCCGAAATGCTCCCTATCACAAAGTAGATTAGCAATTGCATTGGAAGCGGCGCCTTGTGGGCATTGTATCTGAAAATACAATAGAGCGCCCTAAACCCATCCTTTATTCCAATTTTTTTACCTTCTTCATAGGTTCTTCCAAAATAAGAAATCCCCATTTCATAGATTCTCAACCGTTTGTGAGCAACCTTTGCAATGATCTCTGGCTCAAAACCAAATCTATTCTCTTCAATTTCTATGTCTTTTATTACCTCCGATTTAAAGACTTTATAACACGTCTCCATATCAGTCAAATTCAGATCTGTAAACATGTTTGACAATAGCGTCAGAATTTGATTTCCAAGGCTATGCCAGAAGTACAATACGCGATGAGGGCCGCTGGTTTGGAATCGAGAACCTACAACAACATCGGCTTCATCCTCAATCAGGGGAACCAATAACCTTCTAATTTCCTTTGGCCTATACTCAAGATCGGCATCCTGAACTACAACAAATTGGCCGGTGATAGCCTTGAATCCTGTTCGAAGAGCAGCACCTTTTCCCTGGTTGACAGCGTGCTGCAGCACTACCACTTCGGGAAACCTCTCGCGCAATCCTTCAGCAATTTTCAGACTTGAATCAGTCGATGCGTCGTCTACTATTATAATTTCAACCGCTAAGTTTTCGTCTGCAATATTCCGCACATTTTCAACACAAGTCGCAATTGTCCTCTCTTCGTTGTAACATGGGATGACTATGCTGATGCTGTGCTTCATAGATATAAATATATCTGAATTTTTTTATAAATTAAAAAGATTATCAAATATTTTTTTCTACTTACGCCTTGGTACACAATGTTTTACGCCATACCGACCCATAACAACGATTTCGGGGCATCTGCCTTGCCTTTGTTCATCCAATCGATTGTCCGACCTAATTCTGCTATTCTGTTTCAGAAGAAAGAAATTATAATTATTTGAACTAGCCGGGCTAAAACAGTTTATGACATATGTAGAAAAAATAATGTGAAGGCGATTGTAGAAACTACTCAATTCTCCATTTACAATGCCGATATGATTGAATAGGAAGCGTAGGCTTCTTTGCCTAATATCTCTAATTATTTTAAAAAAAAATACGAAAAATAATAATCAACAATTTATTGATTTTAGATTATAAAGTTTTTATATTTAAATCATTGAATATCACAACTATACACCATAGTTCAGAAGTAATTTCTTTGTTCAAATTTGAGGCCAGTGTAGTTTTCCAGAGATTCTCATCTTTAATACTTACATATATTTAATTCAGATTATTCAGAATAGTAGAGAGTCCTTTTATTGGATTTTTTAAAGATAAGGGACAAAAGATATTTGGAATTTATTTTTTTAAAGAACAGCCCAACAATTCACTGGCAGGTTGAGGTACAAATGGGCGGAGCGCCAGGTAAAAAGGAGCCTATCATATATTAGTTAATCAGAAAAAACCAATCAAGCATCTTGATTAATCAGAAGAAATACACTAAAACCTACTCACTGTCCTCAAAACTTTTTACCTATGGCAAAGCTTTATTTCCCCTCCGAATTTGACCTCAGTTCCTTCGCCCCAAAGAAATTTATAAGCATCATTATTTTTGCAATTTCGCTACCATTCATCACCCTAGGGCAACTACCAACAGAATTCCAAAAAGTAGAATTATTGACTGGCTTAAAAAATTCTGTAAATTTTGAATTCGCGCCAGACGGTAGAATTTTTATCTTAGACAGATACGGGGAAATTATCATCTTCAAACCTAATAGCCAAACGTCAGTCTCTGCTGGTACGATAGATGTGTTTCACGATTTAGAAGACGGGCTGTTGGCGATAGAGTTTGATCCTGATTTCCAAAACAACAACTACCTTTATATACATTATTCACCAGCATCAGTCTCGGTAAATCGTGTGTCCCGTTTCCAAATGAACGGAGACCTTCTCAATATGGCATCAGAATCTATTGTTATAGAATGGCCAACCCAAAGAGAATGTTGCTATCATGCCGCGGGTGATTTGGATTTCGATTCACAGGGCAATTTATACATAGCTACTGGTGATAATTCAAACCACTCTGCGTATGCTACATTAAATGAAACCGACCCCAATGAAAGTTCTGAGAATACATCATCGAACACGAATGATCTGCGGGGTAAAATCCTCCGCATAAAACCGGAAGCTAATGGCTCCTACAGTATACCTGACGGAAATCTCTTCCCCGCCGGAGCCGGAGGATTGCCTGAAATTTACGTAATGGGAGCGAGAAATCCCTTCAAGATCTTTGTCGACAAAACCAATACAGACTGGCTTTTTTGGGGAGAAGTAGGCCCTGATGCTAATTTTTCAAGCAACCTTGGGCCGGAAGGAATGGATGAAATTAACCTCACTAAAGGGGCAGGAAATTATGGCTGGCCATATTTTTCAGGAAAGAATGAACCATACCTGAATACATATACAAGTCCCAATTTTTATTATGATCCTAACAATCCCATTAACCTATCAATATGGAACACAGGAAGTGTAAACCTGCCTCCGGCTAAGCCATCATGGCTGGAATTTTTCCACGAATGCTACTTAGCGGGTCCCAGGTACTACTTTGATCCTGCCATTGCAAACTCAAAAAAGTTGCCACCGGAGTTTGATGAACTGTTTTTTTATTTCGATTTCAACGACAGCAAAATTTGGGCTGCAACATTAGACGAACAAGGAAACATTTTATCAACAGAGCAATTTGCTACCGGCGTTATTACCGGGGCTGGTTTTATTGATCTTAAAATCGGTCCTGACGGGCAACTATATATATTAGAGTATGGCGCTGGATGTTGTCCTGACAATACGGGAACAGGTAAACTGGTACGGGTTGATTTTATTGGTATTAACGGTAACCATTCTCCCGTTGTCAATATTAGCGCAGACAAGTCATCTGGATCGATTCCTTTAACTGTGAACTTTAGCAGTGAAGGAACCACTGATCTTGATGGGGATCCACTTATTTATAATTGGGATTTTCAGCCTGACGGTATTGTAGACTCCAATGAAGAACATCCAACTTATACTTTTAACCAAGGTGGGATATTTAATCCACAATTAAGGGTCGACGATTCCAACGGAGGCGTTGCTTCTAAGTCAATTCCAATTCATGCAGGAAATAATGTAGCAACGTTTGAATTCGTCCACCCTCCAAACGGGGGTATGATTAACTGGTTTGATAGTCTTGAATATCAAATTGTAGTGAACGACCTGGAAGACGGCTCTACTTCTAACGGTTCCATAGATTGTGACAACGTAAATATTGTGCCATCATTAGGGCATCTCAATCACTTTCATGATGATCTTACAATAAACAGTTGTGAAGGCCAATTGCTAATTGACGGCACAGGACACGACACCGACGGGCAGGATGATATTTTTTTCGTGGTCAACGTCAACTATACGGACGGAAACGGGCTGAAAGCCTTCGATCAGATTAAACTACACCCAAAAGTCGCAGAAGCAGAATTTTATGATGTTGAAAGTAACATCCATTTAATTGATAACACGGACGAAATTGGCGGGGGAAAAAGCGCAATAAGAGCATTGTCTAATAATTCTTATATAGGACTGGAAAACCGAAATCTAAAGAATATCAATTTTATCTCTTACAGGGTAGCATCTACTTTAGGAGGAACTATCGAATTGCGAACAGACTCTCCCACCGGAACCATACTAGCCACAACACAAGTACCTGTTACCGGTAGCCTCAACAATTGGACCAGTGTGGATGTCCCTGTGACAGATCCGGGAGGAATGCACGATTTGTATTTTGTCTTTAAAAGTTCGCAAGGATCAGTCAATCTATTTGATTTAAACTATATAGAATTTAAAGGAACGGGTGTGTCTACTGACAATACTCCACCTATCGTCATTTCTGTAATTGCTCCATCCCAAAATCAAATCAAAGTAAAGTTTAACGAACCCCTTGATGAAAGCTCAGCGGAACAAAAAAATAATTATAGCATAAATAATGGGGTCAGCATATCTTCAGCTGTATTACAGGATGACAAAAGGACTGTGTTCCTAAATACCTCCACAATTTCAGAACAGGTAGTTTATGAACTGGTGATCAATAATTTGAAAAATCAAACTGGAATAGCCTTAGATCAAAGCATTGTGAAAAGCTTTATCTTTAATGATGCATTATACCGCATAAACGCCGGCGGACCATCAGTTGAACTAAACGGCTTTGATTGGACAGCAAATCAATTTAATAATTTGGGCAGCACGTATTCTGCGTCAATTCCAATCAACAACACAACATTGGACGAACTATATCATTCGACCCTATACGGAAATTTTACCTACAATATCCCTGTACCGCAACCCGGTTTTTATGAGGTAAAACTACATTTTGCTGAATTGTATCACGGGATTAAGAATGGTCAGGGTATTGGTGCACGGGTATTTAATGTGGATATTGAACACGGTCAATTTTCTTTAGATAATTATGATATTATAGAGCGGGCAGGCGCTCCTGCAACCGCAGTGATTGAGCAGATTGATGGCATTCAAGTAGTTAACGGATTCCTGACACTTGCTTTTTCAAGCGAAGTTGATCATGCAATGGTCTCTGCGATCGAGGTTTTTCACGGGGAGGAGCAGCCAGCGATTTCAATCGTCAGCCCTACTAGCGGAAAAATGGTAGTTCAACCATTCGATGTTTCCTTTGAATTGACGAATTGGGAAATGGAGGCAGGTGGTAAACATATTCATTTGATAGTGGACGGAACGGATCAAAGCGAGATCTATTCTACAGAACCAATATCCTTGAGCAACCTGCCATATGGTAACCATACAATACAACTTGAGCTTGCTAATGCAGATCACTCATCTACTCAGCATCAAGACCAAATTCAAGTAAATGTAGTAGAAGAACTAATATGCCCAGAAACTGAATTCCCTTTGATGTGGGCTGAACAAGTCATAGGAAGCGCCGTTCCATATCGTTCAGTGTATATCTTTTCAGAAGACATTAACGGAGATGGACTTAAAGATATCGTGCTGGGAGGTTGGTGGTACGAAAACCCCGGTTCTCCGACTGAGAATTGGACCCGACGTACCATTGGCGCACCGATGAATAACATGTCACTACTTCACGACTTTGATAATGATGGTGATATTGACGTCTTCGGAACCCAAGGCACATATATAAGTGCAAAAATGGCCTGGGCTGAAAATGATGGAAGTGGCAATTTCACTGTTCACACCAACATTCCGGATGGAACCTCCACTTACAACGAGACATTTATGGCAGGCGCCGCAATCGGAAACTTTAACGGGGTAGCGAATACGCAAATTGCCTTGACCTGGAATGGCGCAGAGAGAGTCAGTTCACCCGTTCAAATGTTAACTGTTCCTGCTGACCCGGTAAATCAGGCATGGACAATAGCATCAATTAGCCCTGATTCCTACGGAGAAGCAATTTCAGCAGGAGATATTGACGGTGACGGAGACTTAGATCTTTTTCAAGGAATAAATTGGCTGAGAAATGATAATGGTACATGGACAACCTTTTCTACCGGGATAACCCTTCCTACCGAATTTGACAGAAATCAATTAGTAGACATAGATAACAATGGCGTGCTAGATGCTGTCGTAAATCAAATAGGTAGAAACCAGGAAATCAGCTGGTTTCAGCCTTCTTTAGACCCCACACAACCCTGGACCAAATCCACGATCGGAACAGATGTTGATGGGGGCTTAAGTCTGGATGTAGCAGACATGGATGGTGATGGAGATCTTGATGTTATAACAGGAGAATGGAATGATGCGCATCGTCTTTTGGCTTTCGAAAATGATCTTTGCAATTCCGGCACCTGGATAAAACATGTACTGCATCCTGGTAATTCAATGGACCATCATGATGGTACACAAACTGTAGACATTGATAACGACGGGGATCTGGATATAATTTCACTGGGTTGGGATCAACGATTTCCACGAATATACAGGAATAATTCTTCTTTAAGCCTTGCCTCATTGCACAAAATCAACGCAGGAGGAACTGCATTTT
>CAZWQB010000021.1:27232-29050 GCA_964636035.1 uncultured Roseivirgaceae bacterium | reverse complement strand
TTATATCAAAGAAAAACAAACACAACGAGCATCTCCTCGTTAATGGCTAAAAACAAAGCCTAAAAAGCTAATTTTTCCTGTAGGAGGATCTCGGTTCAACCAGGTCGGCTCCTCTAGAAACGGCAATTTTCAGTTGACCATGAAGATGTAATGAAAAAAGAATACGATGCTGTTGTAGTTGGCTCTGGACCCAATGGATTGGCCGCCGCAATTACGCTGCAACAGCAAAACCTTTCCGTATTACTATTAGAAGCAAAAAGCACCGTGGGCGGCGGTATGCGGACAGCAGAACTTACCATTCCGGGATATAAACATGATATCTGCTCGGCTGTGCATCCTCTGGGAGCCAGCTCGCCCTTTTTCACGGGCTTGCCGCTTTCGCAATTTGGCCTGGAGTGGATTTATCCGGAAGCTGCCCTGGCCCATCCATTTGACGATGGGACTGCGGCGATGTTATATCCTTCTATTGATGCCACAGCCGAAACCTTAGGAGTTGACAATAGCACTTATAGATCATTTATGGAACCCCTGGTAGAAATGTGGGAAGGTATATCTACTGATTTGCTCGGTCCTTTCCGTATCCCTTCCGAGATTGGAAAAACCATTCAATTTGGCTTTCATGCTGTAAAATCTGCCGAAAGCCTCATAAAAAAGTTTCGCGGAGAGAAAGCAAGGGGCTTTTTCGGCGGATTAGCCGCGCACTCTATGCTACCTCTCGACAGGATGATTTCTGCGTCATTTGGCATGGTATTAGGAATTCTTGGACATAAAGTGAACTGGCCCTGTCCGAAAGGCGGATCGCAATCATTGGCAAATGCGTTGGCAGATTACTTTAAATCGCTCGGAGGAACTATTCAAACAGACAACCAGATCCATGGGCTAAAAAACATACCGTCATCCACAATTAAACTTTTTGATGTTACGCCGCGCCAATTATTAGAAATAGTGGGCGATAATTTTCCGCCTTCCTATCGTAAAAGGATGGAGCAATTCAGGTATGGCCATGGTGTATTCAAGATAGATTGGGCAATTTCAGAACCTATTCCTTTCGCAGCCGCCACCTGCAGACAAGCAGGAACTGTTCACCTGGGTGGGACTTTTGCAGAAATCGCCTCCGCCGAGGCTGCTGTATGGAACGAAAAGCATCACCCAAAGCCGTTTGTACTCCTTTCCCAGCCCAGTCTTTTTGATGCTACCCGAGCACCAAATAAAAAACACACGGCCTGGGCTTATTGTCATGTACCGAGAAATTCAACCAGGGATATGGCTTCGATTATTGAGGATCAGATCGAAAGATTTGCTCCTGGTTTTAAAGATGTGATTCTTGCTAAACACACCATGAACACGCAGGACATGCAGTATTACAATCCAAACTATATCGGGGGAGATATCAATGGCGGCGTTCAGGATATCTGGCAGCATTTTTCACGACCTATTATGCGCTGGTCTCCTTATACAACTCCTTTAAAGGATATCTACATCTGTTCCTCCTCTACTCCTCCGGGTGGAGGTGTGCATGGCATGTGTGGCTACCATGCAGCAAAAAAGGCTTTGTCGGATCATTTTGGAGTGAAGGTGTCCCTGTCACGATGATTTGTTATGTTCCTCTGGATGTTCGCTGCTGCCACTTCCTCGGGGTTAACCCAACTTCCCGTTTTAAAGCTTTACGAAGCCTCAGCATCTTTAAAACCCTTTGACGCTTCTGACCGGATCTCGGGATTGATCTCTACCTCAATTAGCGAGCAAGGTTTAGCAAAGCGGTAAATCAACTTTAAACTTCAAACCAGAAACGACACCTTCTTCCTTCTTCCTTCTTCC
>CAZWQB010000021.1:21046-27132 GCA_964636035.1 uncultured Roseivirgaceae bacterium | reverse complement strand
CTTTAAACTTCAAACCAGAAACGACACCTTCTTCCTTCTTCCTTCTTCCTACTTCCTACTTCCTTCTTCACCAAAAAGATACTATCCCCAAAAAAGGAATAGCATCTGGTGTGCGTCTTCGGGCTTCCAAAAGCTTTCGCAAACTGCGGTTTTATTAACCTCAAGCGGGCTTCTGCCTTCTCAGTTCATGGAAACATCATTGGAATAGAAAGCGAGGTTTAGCAAAGCAGTTGTTCTTCTGTCTTCCAACTCCTGCTTCCATCTTTAACCTTCTAACCCAGAACAAAAAAACCTTTTTTACCTTGAAACTTTAAACCAGAGACTTTGAACTTCTTCTTCCAATTTCCACTTCCATCTGCCCTACTTCCATCTTCCTACTTTCAACTTCCTACTTCCATCTTCCCACTTCCCGCTTCAATACCCGTACTTCTCCTTCCACAACATTTTCAGGCGTTTTCTCAACTCCTCTTCACGGGCGTTTTTACCCGGATCGTATAACTTTTGGCCTCTAATGGCATCAGGTAAATATTCCTGAGCGGTAAAGTTTTGCTCAAAATCATGCGCGTACTTGTAACCCTTTCCATAGCCCTGATCTTTCATCAGTTTGGTCGGTGCATTTCGGAGATGCATCGGAATCGGAAGATCCCCTGTTTCACGGACCAAACGCTTTGCTCCCTTAATAGCCATATAGCTTGCGTTGCTTTTTGGTGAGGAAGCGAGGTATGTAGCACATTGAGATAAGATAATTTCAGCCTCAGGATAGCCAATAAAAGTAACTGCCTGAAAACAATTGGTGGCAATTACCAGAGCAGTTGGATTGGCATTTCCTATGTCTTCGGAAGCCAGAATCAGCAGTCGGCGGGCAATGAATTTCACATCTTCGCCGCCTTCAATCATACGTGCCATATAATAGACAGCGGCATTGGGATCGCTACCACGAATAGACTTAATAAAAGCAGAAATAATATCGTAATGTTGCTCGCCACTTTTATCATACAATGCCACCCGCTGCTGCGCCACCTGAATGACCATTTCGTCGGTGATGTCAACTTCCTTCTCTTCTACCGAACCCACAACAAGATCGTAGAGGTTCAGCAACTTCCTTGCGTCTCCACCTGCAATATTCAGCAAGGCCTTGCTCTCCATGATGTGGATAGTCTTTTCCTTTAATTTTTCGTCTTTTAATGAAACGTCTGCCAAAAGCTGGAGGAGCTTCTCATCATCCAGCGGCTTTAAGGTGTACACCTGGCACCGCGACAACAAAGCCGCGTTTACCTCAAAAGAAGGATTTTCAGTAGTTGCGCCTATCAATATGACTATGCCTTTCTCAACTGCTCCTAATAGGGCATCCTGTTGCGATTTGCTGAACCGATGTATTTCATCAATAAATAAAATTGTTTTACCCAGCGTTTTGGCTTTTGCAATTACTTCCCTCACTTCCTTTACTCCCGCACTTACTGCGCTAAGTTCAAAATAGGCTGCTTTAATTTTGTTGGCAATAATGTGGGCCATCGTGGTCTTTCCAACGCCAGGAGGTCCCCAGAAGATCATAGAAGGAATATTGCCACTTTGAACAATCTTTCTCAAAATACCATTCGGCCCTACAAGGTGCTCCTGCCCGGTCAGGTCTTCCAATGCTCTTGGCCTGACGCGTTCTGCTAATGGTGATTGTCCTGAATTCATAATATTAATTTTGATTTAACTCACTACCAACCAAACTTGTTCGTTAAGAAAGCTAATGGCTTGAATTTTGCTAACGAAAAAGATTAACAACGAACTGAACAAATCTATAAACAAATCAGCGAATTTGGTGTTAGGTTGTAATTCTTAATTTTTTAAACTGATGGTTTATGAATACGAAAGAACGCATCATCCTGGGGGCTGAATCTTTAATATTAAAAAAAGGATTTACCGCTTTAACTTTTAAAAAGATTTCCGAAAATATTTTGGTGCAAAAAGCCCGGATTCACGACTTCTTCTCCACGAAGGATGAACTTGGAAGAGCGGTAGTGGAAAAATCAAGGCAAACGTTCCTTGACTGGACAACGCAAATAGACAACTCGGGGCTCGAAGCTGCGGAAAAACTGAGTGCATTCTTTGCCTCTTACACTACTATGGTCGCCGATGGCAACAATGTTTGCATTGCCGGAATTTTGGGAACAGAACTGAACCACTTACCCGATGCCATACGCAATGAGTTGAGATTGTATTATCTGGACAGGCAAAAATGGCTGATAAAGTTGCTCCTTGACGGGTATGTGACCGGGAGCTTCTCCCTTAAAAATTCTGTGGAAGAAGAGTCTATATACATTCTCTCAAGCCTGCAGGGCGGGCTGCAAATTTCACGCATCAATGATGACTATGAGATTTTCCACTCAATTTGTCGACAACTGTTGTGTCAGCTGGTGAGACAGCCTCAGACGGTGATGTTCAGAATATGATTATTAAGCAGGGAAAATTAAATCCGATTTTCCCTACCTACAATAATTTTTCACATTAAACGCTGCCTTTTTGTCGCCTCCCTGCTGTGCCTTGCCCCAATCTTCGCAGGCACCCTCAGAGTCAGCTAGCTGATACCGGATATTTCCCCTCGATCTGAAAAAATCAACATTGCCTGCTTCCAATAAAATTGCCTGATCCAGATCCTTTAGGGCTGCTTCGAGCCTGTTTAGCGTCAATTGGGCATTGCCTCGGTAGTAGTAAGCTTTTGCATCATTGGGATTCAGCTCCAGCACCTTGTCATAATCTGTAACCGCGCCCGTAAAGTCATCTAACTCTTCCTTTAATGCTGCCCTGTTGTAATACGCATTCTGATTATTTGCATCCAGGGAAATAGCCTTATTTAAATCTTCAATGGCAGACCTTGTATTACCAATGTAAATATATGCTTCCGCCTTGTCCAAAAAGTATTGGACATTTTTAGCGTCGGCCTGAATTGCTTTTTCATAATCCAGGACGGCAGCATTGTAGTCATTAATCTTAAAGAACGACCTACCTCTATGGTAATAAGCATCTACATCATTTGTGCCCATTTCTATAGCCCTGTCGAAATACCCAATGGCCAAGGAATAGTTTTCCAAAGCATAATAACACTCTGCTTTATTGTAGAAGACGGTAGCATTTGCGCCGCCAGCTTTTTCAATAAACGTAAAATCTGAGATGGCACTCTCATAATTCTTTAATTCAAAATGCGCTGCGCCTCTGTTTTCATAAGCCTTTTGATAGGCGTTGTCGAGTGCAATTGCTTTGTCATAATCTTTTATAGCAGCGTCAAATTTTGACAGCATCTGTTTTGCTTTTCCGCGGTTATTATAAACAATCGGATCCGTTGTTCCCTTACCAATAGCCACGTCATAATCTGCAATGGCTTTTTCATAATCGCCATCCTTAAATAAAGCGTTTCCTCGTGTGACATAAATAACCGGCTCTGACGCTCCCTTTTGAATAGCAGTGGTCAAAGCATCAATGGCATTTTTATTTTCACCGACGGTATAACTCGCCTGGCCCAGATAGGAGTATAATTGCGGCTCCTGCATACCTTTATCTTTCGCAGTCACAAAATGGGCTAAGGACCTTCTTTGCTCGCCACTTTCGAAAAGTGCTACAGCCAACTTATAGAAGTTTTCGACAGCATCTTCTCCTTCTTTTATCGCCTTCTCCAAGTCCGGAGCGGCTTCTTTGTATGCTTTTTGCTCAAAATAGGAAATACCTCGTTGCTTGTACAACAGTGCATCTTTTACTCCCTGCCTTTCGGCCGCTAGCAGCGCCTGGATGCCACTTTCGTATTCCTTCAGTGCCACATAAGATAAGCCCAGATAGTAGGTGCTGAATTTATCTTTGAGTCCCATTGTCTCCGCTTTCAGAAGATCATCCTTTGCCTTTGAAAACTGCTGTAAATGAAAATTTGATTTCCCTCTGCCAAACCACGCGTTCCCGGCGCTGGCATTTAAATGAATCCCTTTGTCAAACGCAGAAATTGCGGCCGCATAATTTCCGGTTTCATAGTATGCTTCTCCAAGATACTGGAAGAGTATGTCATTTGAAACGCCTGCATCAACAGCCTTCGATAGCGATGCAACTGCTCCCTCGTAATTCTTCAGTTTGTATTGCGACACGCCAATAATATAACTGCCTTCCTTTTGATCCACTCCAAGCTTGGACGCTTGATTTATATCTTTCACTGCCGCTTCATAGTTCTCGAGCTCAAAGTTGCTGAGTCCTTTCTTATACAAGACATCTCCGTCTTTACTTCCTGAGGTGATTGCCTGCTCGTATTTTTGAAGGGCGCTTTTGAAGTTTTTCAATTCAAAATAACAGTCCCCCAGCTTGCTATGCAATGATCTATCTACGTCTCCTTCTGAGCTTGTCCGGAAATAATCTTCGTAATCCGCCGCTGCTTCTTTGTATTTTTTATCATCAAATAGTATCTCAGCCCTCACCTTCAAGATGGATGGATCCTTAGCCCCCATACTGATCACCTTATTCAGCACCGGTAAAGCTTCAGCCGGTTTATCAGTTTGGTAGTAAGATAAGGCGAGCATTTTCAGCAAGTCAGCATCAGGAATATCCTTTGCTTTCGCTTTTTCAAAATCTGCCAAGGCTTTGGCAAAATCATCTTGTGCAAAATAGGCTGCACCCCTGTTTAGCAATCCTTTTTGATAAGCAGGATTTACCTGTAAGGCTTTGGAATAATCCTGTATGGCTTCGTTGTATTTTTTAAGGTTGTAGTAAGCTTTACCACGGTTGTTATAAAGTATATCCGCTTCATTTCCGAGCGCTGAACTTTGGGTGTAGGCGTTTATAGCTTCCTGATATTGCCCTTTCTGAAAATACAGATTGCCCAGTAAATAAGCCGCCTCGGCATTTTTTGCTCCCTTTTCTAATGCTAATTTTAAATCTGCTATGGCCTTGTCATTATCCTTTAATTCATGATTTGCCAATCCTCGTTCTAAATACAATTCAATCTCGTTGCTTCCTTTTGTTTCTGCATCCGTGAGCATTTTCACAGCTTCTTCAAACTGCCTTGTTTTGGCATAGGCCATTCCCAACATCAGACTCACATCTTTGGCGGCATGTTTCGAAGTGCTCACTTTCGAAAGATCGAGAACAGCACCAGCATAATCCTTTTCCAGATATTTTGCAGTGCCTCTTTTCAAAGGAAACAAAAGTTCATCTTTGTTTGCAGCAATTAATCTGTCGTAAACCTTGATCGCCGCAGCATAGTTTTTTGTTTCAAACAATGCTTCCGCCAAAATAGAATCATGCTCCGAGATGTCTTCGCCCAGCGCTCTGGCTGCTTCCAAATCTTTCGAGACTGCATCCCATGACTTTAAGGCGGCATTTGCTTCAGCCCTGTTTGCATGCGCTTTGCCATACTTTGCGTTTAGCTGAATGGCCTGCGAATAATCTGCAACTGCTCCAGCAAAGTCCTTCGTTAAAAATTTGGCTTTGCCACTGTTATTGAAAAGCACCTCATCCTTAATACCTGCATTAATGGCCTTTGAAAAACTCTCCACTGCTGCCTTGTAGTCCGCTGCTTTAAATTGTGCATTCCCCAAGATGAAGAAAGCTTTTGGTTCATTTATTTTCGCTGTATTTACCTTTTGCAGGTCCTGGATGGCACCAGCATAATCTTTCAACTCATATTTTGAATGCCCGCTGTAAAAGAAGAGATTGTGGTCTGTTTCAGATGCTGTTAAAAGACCATTCAAATCCTGAACTACTTTTTCATACTTTTCAAAGTGGTAGTAAATCGCTGCTCTGCGCTTTTTTGCAGAAGTGAGATTGGGTTTTAGAGCAAGCGCTTTGGATAGATTGGCTTCAGCCGCCTCCAGGTTCTTGAGTTCTATGTTTGCCAAGCCGCCTAATAGAAAAGGCGCTGCTTTGGTATTTAAGCGGGATGTAGTTTTATCCATGAAGGATGCCAGGCCGTGGTTGTCTTTTTTGGCATAAGCTAACAGTCCATTGAGAAAATCCGCGGGATCGTTGATATCTGAGGCGAAAGTTTTTGGCGGAAGGTTTCTTGAAACCATCTCATCAAGCCTGCTTGCAGAAAGAAGCACGGAGGGTACCACTGCGGATGTAAG
>CAZWQB010000021.1:7215-20946 GCA_964636035.1 uncultured Roseivirgaceae bacterium | reverse complement strand
ATCTTAACCAGGCCGGTGAAGGGGTCTTCTGCAACTATTCTTACAACCTGATGCACGCTGCTGTCGGCTGTAATTACTCTGGCAGAAACCGCGCCTACAAATAAATCGCTGTGGGTAACACCATGGCCTTGCTTATCTATGAAAAAACCAGCACCTGAGTTGATTAATTTTTCTCCGGCATCAAAAACCTGCAGGTAGAATATTCCCTTTTCGATGTCCTTTCCTACCTGGGAAAAAGCAGTACCAGAGCAAAACAGTAAAAATATGAAGCCAAAAATAAATTTTCTATACAAATTCATGCAACATGCTAATAGTTTGTGCTTCAAGTTAGAAACTTAGCATAGCACGCTTGAAATCAATCTGTCGAAAACACAACTGATGTAATTTTATGAACGAGGTTATAGAAATAGTGGCACAAACCAGAGGAGCTCGAATGCCTGAAGAAGCCGGGTGGCATCATTAAATAACAAGGGTATTGACCAAACCGATCAATACCCTTGTCCTCATAGTGAATAAAACCAACGGAACCACCTTCGAAAGGTGCCGGTTGGTCTATAAATGAATTACTTCGTCATAAGCGGCAGCAGTCGCTTCCATCACTGCTTCCGACATGGTAGGATGCGGGTGAATAGTTTTTATAATTTCGTGACCTGTAGTCTCTAATTTTCGAGCGGCTACTACTTCTGCAATCATTTCTGTCACGTTTGCTCCGATCATATGTGCGCCTAAAAACTCGCCATATTTAGCATCGAATATCACTTTTACAAACCCTTCTTTCGCTCCAGCAGCACTGGCCTTTCCAGAGGCACTGAATGGGAATTTACCCACTTTGATATCATAACCCGCTTCTTTTGCAGCCTTTTCAGTATAGCCCACTGAGGCAATTTCAGGCTGGCAATAAGTACATCCGGGTATGTTGTTGTAATCAATGGGCTCAGGATTTAAACCTGCAATTTTTTCCACGCAGGTAATTCCTTCGGCTGATGCCACGTGGGCCAGGGCCTGTCCGTGTACTATATCACCAATGGCATAAATACCATCTACATTGGTTTTGTAATAATCATCAACTACAATCTTTCCTTTTTCGGTCTTTACACCAACATCTTCCAGGCCGATGCCTTCAATGTTGGTAGCAATACCAACGGCCGACAGTACGATGTCACATTCCAACTGTTCTTCTCCTTTTTTGGATTTTACAGTCACCTTACATTTGTCACCTTTGGTGTCCACCTTGGTAACTTCTGAGCCGGTCATGATGGAAATTCCGGACTTTTTCAAGCTTCTTCCGAGTTGCTTTGAAATTTCTTCGTCTTCAACCGGAACTACATTTGGCATGTATTCCACGATGGTCACTTTCGTACCAATAGAATTATAGAAGTAAGCAAACTCAACGCCAATAGCACCGGATCCTACTACTACCATTGACTCTGGCTTTTTATCCAGCACCATGGCCTTTCTATAGCCAATTATTTTTTCATTATCGATGGGCAGATTCGGCAATTCCCTGGATCTTCCGCCTGTAGCTACTATAATATTTTTTGCTGTGTAATCTGTTTTCTTCCCACCCTCTTCGGTAACTTCCACAGTTTTGTTGGCTTTTAGTTTACCAAATCCAGCTATATGATCTATTTTGTTTTTCTTAAACAGAAATTGGATGCCTTTGCTCATTCCATTGGCAACTTCCCTGCTTCTTTTCACCATGGCTCCGAAATCTGCGGTAGCTTCCTTTACGTCTATACCATAGTCGGCTGCGTGAGAGATATATTCGAATACCTGAGCACTTTTTAACAATGCTTTTGTTGGGATACAACCCCAGTTCAAACATATTCCGCCTAATTCGGCCCTTTCAACCACTCCTACTTTCATTCCTAACTGAGACGCTCGAATCGCCGCCACATAACCACCCGGGCCGCTGCCAATTACAATAAGATCATATTTTGCTGACATATTTATATAGTTTTATGATTCAACTTTTAGACGCTGCAAATTTACTTTTTTTGAGGTTAGAAAAAAATGGTTAGCGGTTCACTTTCGCGTTATCGACTTATATTCGTTATTTGTTGTACCCATTTAGACGCGAAAAATATTGAAGAACATAAGCCGCCTTTTAAGTTATAATTCAAGAAAACACTCCGAATGACTATTACTATACTACTTCTTCTTGCGGGTTTCGTCCTCCTTATCAAAGGTGCCGATTTTTTAGTAAAAGGGGCTTCCGCACTTGCAAAAAAATTTAATGTCTCAGACTTGGTCATTGGGCTAACGATTGTCGCGTTTGGTACTTCTGCACCTGAGCTGATTGTAAGCGTGGTCTCGAGCACCAAAGGGTTGAATGGGGTGGTTTTCGGAAACGTGATTGGTAGTAATATTTTTAACCTGTATTTTATTTTGGGAGTTTCGGGAATAATTTATCCTATTGTGGTGGAAAAATCCATTATAAAGAAAGAAATCCCTTTTTCCCTGCTGGCAGCCATTATGTTTTTAATTTTAACCAATGACGAAGTTTTGTGGGGAAAGGAAAATCTCTTTGGTTTATCAGATGCCCTTCTGCTCCTGGTTTTTTTTATTGCCTTTCTGGTATACGTCTTTATCAATCAGAAAAAAGAAGCAACCTTATCGTCACAGGCGGAGGCGCCGAAAGGAAGAAACTATTCAATGTGGGTCATGATGCTCATGATTGTGGGCGGCCTGGCAGGGCTTGTATTCGGTGGACAATTGGTGGTAGATAATGCTGTAGAAATTGCAAGAAGTTTCAATCTTAGTGAAAAGTTAATTGGATTAACCATTGTCGCCGCGGGAACTTCCCTACCTGAATTGGCCACATCTGCTGTAGCGGCTTTCAAAAAAAACAGCGATATCGCCATAGGCAATGTGGTAGGCTCCAATATATTTAATATCCTTTTTATTCTTGCTGTAAGCGGACTTATCCAACCTATGCCTTACGATACGCAGTTGAATATCGATATATATGTTTTAATCGCTGGAACTGTACTTTTATTTGTTCTATTCCTGGGTAAAAGCAGGAAATTGACCAGAGGAGAGGCTGCGATTCTTTTGGCAGGATATATTGTTTATCTTGTGTATCTGATCTGGAGGCAGTAGCACTTCTGATGTCTGCGAAATAAACCTCCTCAAATAGGGTTCAGCATTCCATGAAAAAACAGTTCTTTACAGGAATTTATCGTCAAATTTTTAAAATCAAACTTTGATGCTTTATTTAGTAGCAGAATCAAATATATCGGTAAATCAGACTAACACACCAAATTAATATTATGAAACTATTAGAAGGTAAAACAGCACTTATAACCGGTGCTTCTAAAGGAATTGGAAAAGCCATAGCACAGAAATTTGTTGAACATGGTGCCAACGTCGCATTCACCTATCTCTCCAGTGTTGAAAAAGGAGAAGCGTTGGAAAAAGAGCTGTCAGGTGCCGGCGGTAAAGTAAAGGGCTATAGATCTGATGCGTCCAATTTTCAGGAGGCAGAAAAATTAATTAACGATGTGGTTGCTGATTTCGGAGGTCTTGATATCCTGGTAAATAATGCAGGCATCACCAAAGACAACCTGCTCATGAGGATGTCGGAAGAAATGTGGGATGATGTGATCGCCATTAATTTAAAATCCGTTTTTAACACTGTAAAGGCTGCTACCAAAACTTTCATGAAACAAAAAAGTGGAAGCATCATCAATATGTCGTCTGTAGTGGGCGTTAAAGGTAATGCCGGACAGGCAAACTATGCTGCCTCCAAAGCAGGTATTATCGGATTTACGAAGTCTGTGGCTTTGGAACTAGGCTCCAGAAACATTCGGTCAAATGTAATAGCTCCGGGTTTTATCGAAACCGAGATGACCGAAAAACTGGACGAGAAAACCGTACAAAGCTGGAGAGATGCCATACCTTTAAAACGCGGTGGCACTCCCGAAGATGTAGCAGATTGTACGGTTTTCCTTGCTTCTGATATGGCCAGTTATATCTCAGGACAGGTTATTCAGGTAGACGGTGGCATGCTGACTTAGTGGGAAGCGGGAAGTTTGAAGATGGAAGTTGTGGTGAGGATACAAGCCACAGGGTCTATTGCTACACCACTACATTGGTAATACTGCTCCTCCTCGATGATAAATTAGAATTTAATGCAAAACAGTCATTTATATTTTGAAACATCACCCTGGTTGATTATACTATGCCTGCTTCTGGGGGCGGGCTATGCATATTTTCTTTATCAAAATAAAGGTCCCTGGAGCAAACGCACCAACTACTTTCTTGCGCTTCTTCGGTTTTGCCTGGCCTCATTAATTGCCATTCTTATTTTGGAACCACTACTTGAGCAGGTAAAAAATGCTTACGTTCCGCCGACTTACGTAATAGCCGTCGACAACTCCCTTTCAATCCCTGCCAGTGTTGATAGCCTGGAAGGTCTGCAGCTCATGGAGAACGTCACAGGCCTGCGAAACAAGCTCAAAAATGAGGATTATGAAGTCTTCGTAAGAAGCTTTTCAGGGACCATTGACGAATTGGATCCTACTGAGGTTGATTTCTCCCACCCCAGCTCAAACCTGCATCAACTGTTGCAGTCGATCCGCTCTGACTATGAGGGAAAAAATCTGGCCGGGGTAGTGTTGCTTTCCGACGGGATATATAATCGAGGCACTTCACCTGAATACGCCCGTTATGAGTACCCCATTTACACCCTTGGTCTTGGCGACACCATTCCCAAAAAAGACATCAATCTGAACACGTTGTATTATAATAAAGTATCCTATCAGGGTAACAGGTTCCCACTGGTGGCAGAAATTGACCAGAATGGATTTACAGGAGAGCGTGTAGGGGTGCTGGTAGAAAAAAACGGAAAAACAATCCAGCGTAAAACGGTAGTTCTGGAGGAGGATTTGCAACAGGTAGATTTTGAGCTGGAAGCAAATGACATTGGGCTGCAACATTATATTGTGCGTGTTGATACACTCGGAGAAGAATTTACACATGTCAATAATCTGGGGCATGCATATGTAGACATTGTAGAAGGTAAGGAAAAAATTTTACTGGCGGCTGCATCTCCCCATCCTGACATTAAAGCAATATTAAGCGCTTTGGAAAAAAATCAAAATTACGAAGTCACCTTGTACATACCAGGGGTACAGGAAATACCTGCGTCTACTTTGGCCTCTCCGGATTTCAATGCGGTTATCCTTCACCAAATTCCATCTAAGGTTCCCGTAAATCTTCCAAACAGCATCAGGGCCCTGATCGAAAGAGGGATTCCTACCTGGTATATTTTAGGGGAACAAAGCAATCTGACTGCCTTCAACAATGAAAACACAATCCTTTCTGTTCAGCAGATGGTCGATGAAAATGACCAGGTTTTACCGCAACTAGCACCGAACTTTAAACTCTTTAAGTTCAATGAAGCTTTTTATGAGGCGTTATCCTTGTTTCCGCAAGTCTCAGTTCCCTACGGTGAGTATTCTCCAAAAGGTGGTGCTGAAACGGTATTGCTTCAGAAGGTAGGCAATATCGCGACCGGGAAGCCTTTGCTTGTGACCAGCAGCAGCCAGAATGTCAAAACGGCCGTGTTGGCCGGAGAGGGAATTTGGAAATGGCGCCTCCAGGAATATGCAGAATCGGGAAATGCAGAAGGCTTTGACGACTTTGTCTCAAAAATCATTCAGTATCTATCTTCTAAAGAAGACAGAAGAAGATTTAAGGTGTATCCATTAAAGAACGAGTATTCTGATCATGAACCAGTGATTTTCGAATCAGAAATTTATAATGATCTTTTCGACCCTATCTATAATCAAACAATCCAACTTGAAATAACCAACGAAGAAGGAAATAGCGAGAATTATCAGTTTACCACCAACCCCTCCAATACCCGATACCATATCACCGGATTGGATGAAGGCATTTTTCAATATCGTGCTGAAGCAACTTTGGATGGAAAAAAATACAGCACGGAAGGAGAGTTTTCCATTGAAAAGTTACAGCTGGAAAACTTAAATCTCACTGCTAATCACGGCCTTTTGAGAAAAATTTCCGGAAACTCGCGGGGAGAATTTTTCCACCCCTCTGATTTTAATTCCCTTGAAGAGAGATTATTACAAAAAGAAGTAAAAAGCATTATCTACTCAGACGAGCAATTTCTCCCGGTCATTAATCTCTGGTGGTTTTTTATATTGTTGATTTTACTAATTTCTGTGGAATGGTTCCTAAGAAAATACAACGGCAGCTATTAACTCAACCTTATCTACCCTTATTAAAGCCATTCTTAATTCTCTCAGTTGCGCTGCTATCCGCCTGCCAAACCTCCTTCATGAATAATTCATCCTGGTCTTCATGGACAAAAGACGTTGATAGTCCCGGCATTCACTACAGGCTCCTGTGCGCGGGAAATAATTTCAGTGGAAGTAAATTTACAAAATGGGAAGTAGAGATCTTCAATGATTATACTGAGCCTCTGGCGCTTACACTGGCTGTGGCTGAAGCCGAAAGTGGAAAAGAAAGCAGCGAACACAAAAGTGTTGCCATTCCGCCAGCCAGCTTAAGGACCGTTGTATTTTACAACTGCTCCGTCCATTGTCAGCAGCAAGTACAAATCAATTTTCTGGAGGTGCAAATGCTTCCATAAAAAAAGCTGCCGATGTTTTATTACCGGCAGCTTTTATTTTCAGTGTGATATAATATTAATCTTTCTGATCTTTTTGCTCTTTAGCAGCTTTCTTCTTCTTTACTTTAAGACTCAAAACCTCTCCCTTGCCATCATAATCAGCTACAATTACATCACCTTCTGTCAAATCTCCCTTCAGGATCTCCTCAGCAACCAGGTCTTCCAGGTACTTTTGAATAGCCCGGTTTAAGGGCCTTGCTCCATACTGTGGATCGTAGCCTTTATCTGCTATAAAATCTTTGGCCTTATCGCTTAACTCAACGGTATAACCCAGCGAGGTAATTCGAGAAAACAGCTTTCCTAAGGTAAGATCTATGATCTGATGAATATGCTCCCTTTGTAGAGAATTGAACACAATTACATCATCAAGACGGTTCAAAAACTCAGGGCTAAATGCCTTTTTTAAAGCGTTCTGGATCGTTGATTTCATCAAGTCATCCATTCCTTCTACCTTCGACTGCGTAGCAAAACCAATTCCGGATCCAAAATCCTTCAAGTCTCTCGCACCAATGTTAGAGGTCATGATAATGATGGTGTTTCTGAAATCGACCCTTCTACCCAATCCGTCTGTTAAGATACCATCATCCAGCACTTGCAACAACAAATTGTACACATCGGGGTGTGCTTTTTCAATTTCATCCAAAAGCACGACACTGTATGGCTTTCTTCTGACTTTTTCAGTCAACTGTCCGCCCTCTTCGTAACCAACATAGCCGGGAGGTGCTCCCACCAATCTTGACACGCTGAATTTTTCCATATATTCACTCATGTCAATTCTGATAAGGGCTTCTTCCTTGTCAAATAAATAAGTAGCCAGCACTTTGGCAAGCTCAGTTTTACCAACACCAGTTGGACCAAGGAACACAAAAGAACCAATGGGCTTCTTAGGATCTTTCAAACCTACCCTTGTTCTTTGGATCGCCCGCACCAGCTTTTTGATAGCCTCGTCCTGACCTATTACTTTACCCTGTAGTTTTTCAGACATACCCAACAGCTTCAAACTTTCGTTTTGTGCTATTCTGTTGGTTGGGATTCCGGTCATCATTCCAATTACTTCAGCTACACTTTCTTCGTTCACTTCGTAACGCTTGGAATTTGTTTCCTCTTCCCAACGAGTTTTGGCTTTCTCCAACTGGTCCAAAAGCTTTTTCTCCTTGTCGCGCAGTTGGGCAGCTTCCTCGTATTTCTGGCTTTTTACAACTTTATTCTTTTCCTTCTTAATATCCTCAATGGCTTCTTCAAACTGAAGTATTTCATCAGGGACATGGATATTATTGATGTGAACGCGCGCTCCCGCCTCATCCAACACATCTATGGCTTTATCTGGCAGAAACCTATCGCTGATATATCTGTCTGATAGTTTCACACAGGCTTCGATCGCTTCTTTCGTATAATTAACGTGGTGGTGGTCCTCGTACTTATCTTTGATATTCTCCAGAATCTGAATGGTCTCTTCCGGTGAAGTAGCGTCTACCATCACAACCTGAAACCTTCGCGCCAATGCCCCATCTTTTTCGATATACTGTCTGTACTCATCCAGCGTAGTAGCACCGATGCATTGAATTTCACCTCTTGCCAGGGCGGGCTTGAACATATTGGACGCGTCAAGCGACCCAGAAGCGCCACCTGCTCCTACAATTGTGTGTAGTTCATCAATAAATAAAATTACTTCAGGAGATTTTTCGAGCTCATTCATCACCGCCTTCATACGCTCCTCAAACTGTCCACGGTATTTGGTACCGGCAACAAGAGAGGCAAGGTCCAGTGTTACAACCCTTTTATTAAATAAAACCCTGGAGACTTTCTTCTGAACGATTCTCAGGGCGAGACCTTCAGCTATTGCTGTTTTTCCCACCCCTGGTTCTCCAATTAGAATCGGGTTATTTTTCTTTCTTCTACTGAGTATTTGAGCCACCCTTTCAATTTCCTTCTCTCTACCTACAATAGGATCCAGCTTATCTGCTTCAGCAAGCTTGGTAAGGTCTCTGCCAAAATTATCTAACACAGGAGTGCGGGATTTTTCTGTCCCTTTCGCTGCAGCAGATTCTTTCCCTGCGGAAGAACTTCCAAAGATTCTTGACGAATCATCATCTGGATCATCGGTATCTGAGGATGCCATAGGATTTTGAGTCTGGTACTCCAGTAACTCCTTAACAACATCATAATTGACGTCGAACTTCTCCATTATCTGTGTAGCAATATTATCTTCATCTCTTAATATAGAGAGCAGTAAGTGCTCTGTCCCAATTAATTGACTCTTAAAAATTTTTGCTTCCAGGTAGGTGATCTTTAGTACTTTTTCGGACTGACGAGTAAGCGGAATATTCGCAAGGTTCTTCACATTATTGGTAGCAGTGCCTTTGGTTGCCTGCTCCACTGCGATGCGTAAATCATCCAGTGAAACCCCCAACTTTTTAAGCAAACTGACAGCCACGCCTTCACCCTCACGGATCATCCCTAAAAGTAAATGCTCTGTTCCTATATAATCATGGCCAAGCCTCAATGCTTCTTCTCTGCTTAGTGATATTACCTCTTTTACTCTATTTGAAAATTTTGCTTCCATATTCGAGGATTTCTTTATCTTAAATATAAATGTATATACGTAAAAATGATTTCGATCAGCTATTTGTTTGTTAATAAAGGTAAATTATTTGTGACAATCAACTACAAAACCAATAAAGAAAATTATTTGTTCAGATTCATTTCATTATCGTGGATTGAAGCAGGATGTGACGAGCGTTAGGACCTTCACAAAACAACAGATCAATGATACTAAGGTTTTCTGCAAATTTTCTGCCAAATACTTGATTATATATACATGGCTTCATTAAATCATTATTTTCATAGGAAACTTTCGGATGAATACTGTCTCTATAATCCATAACGGGCGATGAAACCATTTTTTCATAGTTTACTGTGAATGACAATGTGGAATCTATTTGTAATAATTTCAGACAAAGTGTCAGCAATTCGAAATTAAGATCAAACAATTTTTGAAGCCTCTTCTCAAAAACCGCTAAGAATAAATCGCCATAATGTTCAAAAAACGGGGATTTTCCGTATGCAGACTGAATGGCTCTCCAATGGTTTGCTACCCACCGTTGCTCATAGTCAATTTCTATTTCTCTAATATTTGTATGTCTGTTGCCTTTACGCACGGGGACTATTAAAGCTTCAGTTTTTTGGGAGGTTTTAATGTAGCATCGGTTCCTGTAACTCTGCTTTATGTAGTTTTCGTTTACTTCCAGGCAAATTTTATCGTGTTTTAGTAAACAAGCGAAATACTCAATACATGGAAGGTATTGCAGTGATAATAAAGCGGTCATAAAACCAATAATAGAAATTTAATTATTCGAGGGATTATAAATACTGTTCTATATCACCCTTGCCTTCTCTGATGATCTCAAACGTATCTTGTGTACAATCAACAACCGTTGAAGCTACATTATTGCCATATCCTCCGTCTATGACGATATCCACAAGGTTACCAAATTTTTCGTAGATCAGGCTGGGATCTGTTGAATATTCAATAATTTCATCCTCATCGCGAATGGAGGTTGTGATTATGGGATTGCCCAGTTGCTTGACGATGGTACGAGGGATATTATGATCCGGCACCCTTATTCCCACAGATTTCTTTTTGGCGTTCAGTATTTTAGGCACATGGCTGTTTGATTCTAAGATAAAAGTAAAAGGTCCCGGCAAAGCTTTTTTCATCACCTTAAATACCGGCGTTGAGAGGTGCTTGACGTAACTGGATATATCGCTTAAATCATAGCAGATGAATGAGAGATTATTCTTTGCAGGATTGATGCCTTTAATTCTACACACTCTCTCTACCGCCTTTTGGTTAAAAATGTCGCAGCCCATTCCATACACTGTGTCGGTAGGATATATAATCACCCCCCCGTTTTGCAACACCTCTACAATTTTATCCAGCTTATTTTGCTCCGGATTTTCCTCATACAATTTAATAAGTTCAGCAGTCATAATCTCTTGTTAAATAAACCTCCCCTACGCAAATCAAAATTACTGTAAGCGAAAAAACTAATTATGGAGAGGATTCCTAGATCTATATACCAATAAATTTAGTGAAAGTTTCATCTAATCCTTACAAGGTTTTTGAATATAAGGGTGTTTTGGAAAACAAATTATTATTTTTGCTTCCTTTGTTGGATGATTTTAATACGAATTGGGTTGTTGTAATGGAGTGAATCGCTTGTGCCGACCGAAAAACCGAAGCGGCGAATTTGCTTTACCAGCCGTTCAATCAGTGGTTTGTTACCCTCGCTATCTTAAGTGATTAAAAGAGATTATAGATTTATAAATGAAAAAGAAGAAGATTTTAGTAATATTTATTCTGGTGTTTTCGGTGCTATTGTCATCCTTTGGACTCTATTTCTACCAGTTGATCAAAACCCCTAATATCCTGGTAGATAGAGCAGATGCACCTATTATCATACCCGAAGGGTCTACGTTTAAAGATGTTCAAAATAAGCTTTATGAAAACGGGTATTTACAGGATCTTGTAGCTTTTAGCTTTCTTGCCAAACTGATGGATTATGATGAAAATGTAAAAGCGGGCAGGTTTATGTTAAAAAAAGACATGAGCAACCTGGAAGCCATTCGTCTCCTGAGATCCGGAAGCCAGGCACCCCTGGATATTACTTTCAACAACATCCGATTGAAGGAAGAGCTTGCTGAAAAAATTTGTACCAATATAGCAGCCGATAAGAATAAATTTTATGAACTGCTACAGGATTCGTCTCTGATCAGACGTATGGGGTTCAACGAATACACCATATTGAGCATGTTTATCCCGAATACTTATGAAGTATATTGGACTATTTCTGAAGAGGAACTCTTTCAGCGCATGAAAACAGAATATGATCGGTTTTGGAATGAAGAAAGAAGGAAAAAAGCGGAGGCAGTTGGACTCAGCCCGCAAGAAGTATCTACTTTGGCCTCCATTGTTGAAGCTGAGAGCAAAAGGATAGATGAAAAGCCAATAATTGCCGGAGTCTACATAAACAGGTTAAAGAGAGGTATGGCCTTGCAGGCCGACCCGACGCTTGTGTACGCTGCCGGGGATTTTACGATTAAAAGGGTATTAAATAAACACAAGGAAATTGAGTCGCCATATAACACCTATAAATATGCAGGCTTACCTCCAGGCCCAATAAATATTCCTCCTATCTCCGCCATTGATGCGGTGCTAAATTACCAGGACCACAAGTATCTTTATTTCTGTGCGAAAGAAGATTTCTCAGGATACCACAACTTCGCAACGAATTTAACCGAACACCTTAACAATGCCAGGCGTTATCAGAATGCGCTAAACCGGGCAAAACTCTACCAGTAAATAGTCTACTATGTTTATATACAACCACTTTTTAAGGGTGCGATACGCTGAAACCGATCAAATGGGGTATGTGTATTACGGAAATTATGCTACTTATTATGAGGTAGCAAGAGCCGAGGCCTTGAGAAGTCTTGGTCTGTCTTATAAAGAAGTGGAAGACGCGGGAGTTATGATGCCTGTTATAAAAAATAACTCGCTGTATATTCGGCCTGCCCGATATGATGATTTGCTGAATATCAAGGTGATCTTAAAATCATCGCCGCTGGCTCGGATCACCTTTTATTATGAAATTTATGTCGAAGAGGATTTAATACATAAGGGCGATACGACGCTTGCATTTGTAAACAAAGAAAC
Organism: uncultured Roseivirgaceae bacterium; assembly: GCA_964636035.1. Lineage (GTDB taxonomy): Bacteria > Bacteroidota > Bacteroidia > Cytophagales > Cyclobacteriaceae > CAMPJM01. The sequence continues at coordinate 8,569 of CAZWQB010000021.1, read as the reverse complement.
CTTCAGGCCCTGCAAAGCTCCTGATTTGATGGTGGAGCTGTTAAAACCTTTTTTCAATGAAAAAGAGAATTAAGGAAAAAATAGAAAGCTCACAAAGATATCTTCGGCTTTTAGAAGTCCTTAAAAAAATACACATTAAGAAAAGGGGCATATCGGTATATGATGTCATCGTAGTCTTTATAGAAAAAGTCAGAAAGGACGAAATTTTTGAACGGGCTAATAGCGTGGCCTTTAATTTTACCCTGGCTATTTTCCCTGCAATCATATTTATCTTTACACTGATTCCGTACATACCGTACCCACCGGAACTCGATGTTAAAATTCTCCGGTTTTTACAGGATGTAATGCCTTACAGCCTGTATGATGCTGCTGCTTCCACTATTGAAGATATAGTAAGCAAACCGCGGGGAGGATTGCTATCGTTCGGTTTTATACTGGCGTTATATCTGGCTACAAACGGAATGAGCTCTCTTATGCAAGCATTCAACAAATGCTATAAAACAGTGGAAAAAAGAAGCTTTTTAAAAACCAGGCTAATAGCCACTGTACTTACCTTTACACTGGCATTTGCCCTGTTTCTTGCCGTTTTGTTATTGATCATCGGACAGTTTTTTATTACAGCATTGCAGGAGTATATTTTCCTTGAAGATTTTGTTGTTTACCTGATTATGGTATTAAGATTTGTGGTGGTCTTTGTTATCTTCCTCACGGGAATTTCCTGCATCTACTATCTCGCGCCGGCAGTACATGACAGATGGCGTTTCTTCTCATTTGGTTCATTTATCGCTACCTTGTTAAGTCTGGCCATTTCCTATGGTTTCTCTTTCTACATAAACAATTTTGCCACTTACAATAAACTGTATGGCTCTATCGGAGCACTGATCGCGATAATGATCTGGCTGTTCATTTTAAGTGTAATTCTGTTGGTGGGTTTTGAGATAAACGCCAGTATTGACAAAGCAACACGACTGAATCATGATGAAGCTGTGGATGTGGAGGCATTGGTGCGGAGTTAGATGTCTTCTGTTCGCCTTCGAAGCACGCTGAAAAAATACTAAGTGGGAATAACCAGTAGACAAAACACACAAAATAAGTTTTCCAACAAAGGATGAGAAACAGTTTGTGATTGTTAAAAGGTTTTCATTCTTCAACAATCACAAACTGCTTTTCAACAAACATTGAATGGCTTCCCCTAAACGGGCAAATTAGAAATCGTCATCAAAGCGCTCTAACTTGCCTTGGTTGCTTCTTACTGGGCTGGGTTTACCTCATAAAGCGCCCTTATTTCTTCAGCGGGTAGATTTTTGTTGTATAACCTTAATTCGTCCATCACACCTCTAAAGTCATCGTCTTC
>CAZWQB010000021.1:0-7115 GCA_964636035.1 uncultured Roseivirgaceae bacterium | reverse complement strand
TTCTCGGTAAACTTCACCCAGGCTGTTACTGTAAAGCCTTCCTGCCATATTTCTCCCAGCGCCGGAAGCTGTACAAAAGACCCTCCTGCTTTTCCACATTCATTGACCCCATCTTCCTCGTTTAGAAAAATTCCGGAACCACTCATTCCTTCAACTTCATTAAACTCGCCCACCAGCGTTGCATCTAATTTGTTCGCTGAGGCGTCTTCCAGATTGCCTTCAAACTGAAAATGTGCGACTAGAAAATCATCATAATTTACATTAGGGTCTTCCTCTACTGGTGCTTCTGGTTCATCAATCGGGTCTTCGGGAACAACATCAGCACTGTCATCTTCAGAACAACTAAAAAGGGTGGTCATAGAAAAAAAGAAGAGACAATAGCTCAAAAAGATAAAATTGCGTTTCATAAGTTTTAAAAATTAAATGATACAACACCGGATTTTTCCGGACAAAAAAATTGCAACCTGAGAATGTTGCTTCGATAAATAATAGGATAATAGCGAAACGAGGAATAATTGCTTTTGTTTCATTAAATAAAGTCATGATAAGAGGCAATTTTCTGTTTTAAACTCTAAATATTTGATTTAAAACATATTATAAAAATTTGGCGCGAGCAATTATATTTGAGTACTTCGTATCCGCAGTCTGGCGTACGAGGGAAAAACAAAATATTTAATAAGCCAGTTAGAGCATTGAAAAAACGTTCATTATGCCTAATAATCAAAGCAAGGAGTCTCCAGGGATATTTAGCATCCTCAAAAAAATAGATTTCAAAAAAGCCGCAAAGTTGTTTAGTAAAATCGATGTTGTAGAGGCATTTAATAATGTCTCTAAAATGAATAACGCTGAACTTTATCAACTGATGAAGCTGCTAAAAGGAGGCGATAAAAAGAAGGCTTTACCTCCAATTGATGGTGACTTTTATGATCTGTCTGCTTTACTGAATCCTCATGAACGGGAGACTCAGCTTAAGGTCAGGGCTTTTATGGAAAAAGAAGTAGCACCTATAGCCAATGCATACTGGCTTCGCGATGAATTTCCCTTTGAATTAATTCCGAAAATGGCTAAGTTGAATATTGCCGGCCTTACTTATGAGGGATATTCCTGCCCGAACCAGCGATTTATACTGGAAGGCATACTGGCAATGGAAATGGCACGCGTTGATGTTTCCATTTCTACCTTTTTCGGTGTTCACAGCGGACTGGCTATGGGATCTATATATTTATGTGGCTCGGAAGAGCAGAAGCAAAAATGGTTGCCGCCAATGCAACGCATGGAGCTCATTGGTGCATTTGGGTTAACAGAGCCTGAAGTAGGCTCCGCTGTGGCGGGAGGATTAACGGTTACTGCGAAAAGAGAAGGGGATACCTGGATTTTAAATGGTCAGAAAAAATGGATTGGAAATGCCACATTTTCTGACATCACCATCATCTGGGCCAGAGACGTTGATGACAACCAGGTGAAAGGCTTTATTGTAGAAAAAGGCACTCCGGGATTTGAGGCTGAAAAAATCACGGGGAAAATGGCGCTAAGAATTACACAAAATGCATTGATCACATTAACGGATTGTAAGGTAAACGAGGCAAACCGGTTACAGCAAGCCAACAGCTTTAAGGACACCTCCAAAGTGCTGAGAATGACCAGGGCGGGTGTTGCCTGGCAGGCTGTGGGATGTGCACGGGGTGCCTACGAACATGCACTCGCCTATACCCATGAACGCCATCAGTTTGGAAAATCCATTAGCTCGTTTCAGTTGGTACAGGATCTCCTCGTGGAGATGCTGAGCAATCTTACCGCTGCTCAAACCATGGTGTTTAGATTGTCGCAATTACAGGACGAAGGAAAGTTAACCGACGAACAAGCTTCATTAGCAAAGGTTTTTTGTTCTCTTAGAACAAGAGATATCGTGAGTCATGCCAGAGAATTGTTTGGAGGGAACGGAATTCTGATAGATTATAACATTGCTCGGTTCGTTGCAGACGCAGAAGCAATTTACTCTTATGAAGGGACTAAAGAAATTAACTCCCTGATTGTGGGCCGTGCAATTACTGGAAAAAGTGCGTTTATTTAAAATTCTGTCTAAATTAAATTACTTTTAAGCGGAAAAATTCAATAAAATCACACATGGCAATTTCCATTGATAACTTAAGAATAGGATTGCGATATCAACTGAAGAACTTCGGTGAGGTTACAGATTTTGAGGTGCTGGAGAAAACGTCAGAAAATGATTTTAAGGTAAAAGATCTCAATAGCCTCGAGACCTTTCACTTTCAGGACCTTATAAGGTATGGAATATCTAAAGATTATGAACTGGAGGAGTTGAGGAAAAATGGCTAAAGCACCTGTTCTATAATTTTACCTTCTGAGGCTCGTGGCCAGGTCAGCATTTACGGCTGCTCCTTAACATTCATCTTGCTTAATCCAGAGACCAGGAGGTTTTGCGACGAACGCTTGCAGTGGAAAGACAACCTCCTCTCAAATTGCTTAAAAGGAGGTTTATCTGCATAGGCTTCGATTAAGAAGCGGGTTACCCATCTGACTCTATCAATCGATAATACTGAATGTCTGCACTAACCGGATATCCTGCGAAGAACTTCCTACCCGGACTTCAAATTCGCCTGGTTCCACAATCCAGTTCATATTTCGATCGTACAGCGATAAATCATCCGGCTGAAGTTGGAATTTTACGGTCTTAGTCTCACCCGGCTCCAGAGAGATTCGCTCAAATCCCCTTAACTGGCTTTCATAGGTCGTTACACTGCTTAGTTTATCCTTTACATACAACTGAATTACCTCATCTCCCTTTACTTTTCCTGTATTTTTGATCTCCACCTGGACTACAATATCTCCCTTTGCACGCTGTTTTTCCGGGGTCACTACCAGATTGTCATATTCAAAAATGGTGTAGCTTAAGCCATGTCCGAAAGGGTAAAGCGGACCGTTTACCCTCGTTTTTCCATATCCATTGTTGCCCGAGGCGGGTTGATCTGCATGAGAACCTGGTTTAAACGGAAAGTTATACTCCAACTGGCCAATAGACTTAGGGAAGGTTACCGGAAGTTTTCCACCCGGATTATAATCACCAAAAATAGCCTCTGCTACCGCTTTACCAGCCGAAGGTCCGGGAAACCAAGCCTCAATGATGGCTGGCACATGCGCATCTGCCCAATTAATCGTAAGGGGCCTGCCATTGACCAGCACCACAATTACAGGTTTACCGGTAGCGTGCAAGGCCTGCAATAACTTTTCCTGGTGGCCAGGCAAATCCAAACTGGTTCTGCTTAAGCTCTCTCCCACCAAAGTTTCATCTTCGCCTACAACGGCTATAATTACATCTGACTGCTTTGCCTTCTCTACCGCTTCTGCGATTTGTGCTTCCTCCGCATTGGTCAATGCTACAGGTAGCAGTTCGGTATTAGGCCAACCTTCATTGATGATATCGCAACCTTTTGCATAGTCAAATTGTAGTTGATCTGACTCGTAAGCTTTTAAACCCTCAAGTATTGATGTCACTTTGTTGTTTGAAGGACCATATCTACTGATGGTATATTTGGTTTCCGCAGCCAGGGGACCTGTAATTAAAACCCGGCTCTTTTTATTTTTGTCTAAAGGAAGGGTATTGTTCTCATTTTTCAACAACACCAGCGACTCCCTGTTTATCTGTACCGCAAATTCTTCTGCGTCTGCTGCATGGACAATTTTATCTGCGAGTTTCGGATTATCTACATATGGCTGATCAAATAATCCCAACCTGAATTTCACCTTTAAAACTTCCCTTACATTTTGATCAAGCGTTGCCATAGCGACTTTCCCCTCCTTCACGGATTCACGAAGATTGAGAATATAGGTGTCCGGGCTTCTGAAATTTGTCCATACATTAAGTCCTGCCGATACCGATTGTTCGATAGCTCCCTTAAAATCAGCAGCTACTCGATGTTTTGAAGCAATAAATTCCACTGCTTCACTGTCAGACACCACATATCCGTCAAAACCATATTCCCCCCTTAGCAACTCTCTTAAGAAATAATGGCTGGCCGACACGGGAATGCCGTCATAATCGTTATAGCTGCTCATCACGCCCATAGGCTTTGCCTCCTGTATAACTTTTCTGAATGGATACAGATGCAATTGATGCATTTCCCGGGGCGCGACATGTGGATCCGTCCGGGCATTTCCATCTCTGCCGCCTTTTGGCATGCTATACACCGCATAGTGTTTTAAAGTAGAAGCAACGCCTTCGCTTTGAATTCCCGTAACCATCTGCTTGCCCAGCTCAGCTATTAAAAAAGGATCTTCACCATAGCATTCTACCACTCTTCCCCAGCGCGGATCGCGTGCCGGATCTAAAATAGGGGCGTATACATTGGTATATCCAAGGGCTTTTGCTTCACGCCCTACAATGTGGCCAGCCTGCAAAACAATGTCTTTGTTCCAGGTGCTTCCAATCCCGATTGGGGCAGGCAGAGGCGTGGCCCTGTCATGGGTTAACCCGTGGATGCCTTCATTGCTAAAGTCGACCGGAATCCCCAACCTTGTTTCCTCTACAAACCACTTCTGAACGGTATTGATAGCGGAAGCATGCTTGCTAAAAGGATAAGAGTATTCGCTCAAGGCACTTGGGTGGTTGGCGAGGCTGTTCAGGTGCTCGTCGATATTGGCGATGCCATCTTTCCATATCTCATCTTTCCAACCCGGGGTGGGCAACTCGTCTTTTAATACCCTTCCAAATCCGTATAAAGTGGCCGATTGATTGGTCTTTTCTTCCAGCGTCATCTGGGCAAGCAAATCTTCAACTCTTTTGTCTATGGGTTGGGTGGGATCTTCAAATATATCTTTCTCTCCATTTTTGTTAAAATCTATCCATCCCTTATGGTAGATTTTGCTCTTGTTTATTTTCTTTTGTGCCAAAGAAGCCTGTGCCCCAATGGACACCAGGAAAATTGGCACTAAAAACGCCAACAGGAAATTGCCTTTCATATTTTTAATAGTTGTCAGTTGAAGTACCTTGGTCAGAAGTACTTCAAGCTATAGTTATATTCATTTTAAAGCAGAATAATTAAATAAAAGCTCGCCAGTGCAGCGCGCTTTATTTCTTATTCATTTGTTCCAATCGCACCAGCCCTTCGATAAAGTAATAATCAGCGTAATTTATGGGTACATCTATTTCCGATTTACCCGGCATATGGCCAGTAGCATGCATGATGGCAAAGTTATTATTGGTATGAGGTTCCGCTAAATATGCAGGAGACGCCAAACTTTCTAGCATTTTCTTTGCAGCACTTTGGTATGCCTCTGCTTTTGAAGCAGAATACTGGCTTAATTCCAAAAGTGCAGAAGCTGCAATTGCTGCGGCAGAAGCATCCCGTGGCAAGTCCGGACGGGCAGGCGCGTCAAAATCCCAGTAAGGAATTTTATCGTCAGGCATATTTTTATGATTGATGTAGAAGTCAGCTATCCCCTGGGCTTGTTCTAAAAAGCGAGGATCTTTCGTTTCCCTGTAAACAATGGTAAAACCATATAAACCCCAGGCCTGGCCGCGTGCCCATGATGAGGAATCTGAGTAGCCCTGGTGCGTTTGCTTTAGCCTTGCCTCTCCTGAAATGGTATCATAGTCGATTACATGGTAACTGCTAAAATCAGGGCGAAAGTGGTTTTCCATAGTGGTAATGGCATGCGTTGTCGCTACCTCAGCATAACGCGGGTCGCCGGTTTCTTTTGAAGCCCAATAGAGCATCTCCAGGTTCATCATATTGTCGATAATTACCGGATACTGCCAAACATCCCGGAAAAAATCCCAGGACCGGATAGCACCGGTTCTTTCATCAAATCTGGACGCCAGGGATTTAGCACCTTCGATTAAAATATCACGATACTCAGGATCTTCAGTGAGGCGATATCCATTGCCAAAGCTGCAATACAACATAAAACCTAAGTCGTGGGTGCTTTTGTTATGCTTTTCCTTTTCCAAAGCCGCGGTCCATTTCCGGGCCTCAGTTTCCCACTTTTTGTCGTTGGTGTATTCATACATGTACCATAGGGACCCGGGAAAAAACCCGCTTGTCCAATCATCAGAAGTGACCGTGGCCAGGCTACCGTCTTCGTTGGTGGAGCGTGGGTAGCGGGTGGAGTCTACGTTTGTTTCGGTCATGTTGGTAAGATGTGCTTCTACCGTACCCATGGCTTTTTCAACAGACGTTGGCGCTTCCTGGTCACAGGCGGTAAAAATGACAAGGTTTAAGATAATAAGGATCTTTAGAGAAATTTTCATACGTTCTTATATTTTCAAAACTTAGTTGTGAGTATTTAAATTAAGGCCTGCTGCAAACGTGTCATTTATTTGCTTTTTCCTCTCCGGCACGAACATCCAACTTGGCCAAATACGAATCAAATAATGCAGCTACCTCCTCGTAATTAACACCTTCCTGCAAATCTGAAACATAACTGCGGTTGGGCTGATCCCTGTCTGTCTTCCAGGTATTACGGCCATATTCATCCATATGATTATAGCCAAAGGTGGTTTCATGAAAATGATTGCCGGTTCCTCTTATGGCCATCCATACGGTGAGTATATCTGCTGAATGATGTGCCCAACTTTCAGTACTATCGCCCTTCGCCAGTTCGTAAGCCCGGCGAACAATGTTCCCTGACGAAAGACTTTTCAAGGCATTGCCATGTTCGATTGCTTTTGCAAAGGGCCCACCACCTGTATAGACCATTCTGGTGGGCCAGTTATCATTCACATAAGCTGTTGAAACAGGATCAGGCCTGAAATTTCCGTACTTTACGTCACTGGGAATATCATCTTCCGGATAACTGCCACCCATGCAGTAGTAACTTGATACCTTTTTTGCCACCAGCTCCGCTCCTGATAAAGGGCTAAATTCATCCCCTTCAGAAAGCAACAGGTCTTTAAGATTGTTCAGGTAGCCAAGGGAAATGATCACCACACTATTATCTGGTTGATTGGCCAATACTTCTCTGTAGGTTTTTACGGCTGACGGACTATTGCCAGCGTTTGCATCATGTGGAAATTCTTTAGAAAGCAAATCTGTTCTGAGCACCCAGGCATGTTTGGGGGCATCTTCTTTTGGTACTGCCACAGGAATATCCGGCCG
>CAZWQB010000020.1:0-29069 GCA_964636035.1 uncultured Roseivirgaceae bacterium | reverse complement strand
AAAACCACATCTGAATAATGGTTGATAAATTAAAGCATCAAAGATTGCTGCCTTGGTTGCTGTTATTCATTCTTGCGCTTATCTGGGGAAGTTCCTTCATACTTATCAAAAAAGGGTTGGTGGTATTCTCCGCCGGAGAAGTAGGCTCTATCCGCATTCTTACAGCTTCTCTTTTTTTGTTACCACTAGCATTGCCCAGATTAAAAGGCTTGAAGGCCCGGCAATGGAAATTACTTTTTCTCACCGGATTGCTTGGAAACTTCTTTCCCGCTTTTCTCTTCGCTATAGCCCAGACACAACTTAGCAGCTCCCTTACGGGTGTACTGAATGCGCTCACACCTTTATTTGTACTGATTATAGGGGCGCTGTTCTTTACTCAAAAAATAGTTTTAAAATCTGGTATAGGACTTTTAGTAGGGTTTGTAGGGACGGCCTTCCTTGTATTAACGGGATCGCCAGGTCATGTGGGCGATATAAATTATTACGCATTTTTTGTGGTCCTGGCTACCATTTGCTATGGCATCAATTTGAATTTGATCAAATATTATTTTAAAGAACTGACAGCGGTTGAAATTACAAGTATTTCCCTCTTTCTGGTAGGCCCAATAGCGGGAATATATTTATTTGCCGGTACTGAGTTTGTGGCAAATATTTCTACCAAAGAAGGCGCCTGGCTTGGTTTCTTTTATGTATCGCTTTTGGGTGTATTAGGGACTGCCATTGCTTTGATTCTCTTCAATCATTTGGTAAAATTGACTACGCCCGTCTTTACCAGTTTTGTGACTTACCTTATTCCCATTGTTGCTGTTTTTTGGGGCGTGCTGGATGGGGAAGTGCTTTTGCCGGGGCATTTTATTGGAATGGCTGCCATTATTATAGGTGTATTTGTCGCAACTTGGAAGGGGAGGAAGTAGAAGGGAATAAGAATGGGTTCAATTTACTGCTATAGAAAAAAAAGCACACTCCGGACTATCAGGAATAAAGAAAGACCGGAAATTATCCGGTCCTTCTGAATTTTCTTTTAGCTACACCTTCGGTTCCCATCCCGGCTCATACTCCCGCTTCCACATTTTCATGGCTTCGGGGTCATCCAATATACGACCGGTTTTAGGATCAGTTTTTAGGGTACGCCCGACTGCCTGAGCGATATTTCCCAGGTGACAAAGCAAACTCGTGGTGGCAGCTTCGTCGATCGGCGAAGCTTGCTTTTCTGATTTTCTGATGGCATTCACAAAATTAGTCATGTGGTAAACGTCCAATGCACCTTCTCCTACGGTGTTGGTAGTAGCACTGGCATCTTGTTCTTTCATTTCTTTCACCAGGTTGTTATCATTGTCATAGACCTGATATATGTTTCTATCCAAAAGCACTGTCCCCTCGGTACCGTGAATAGTAGCTCCTCTTCCTCTGTCGAAATAATTAAAATTATTGCAGCTTTTTCCTTCCCAGGTAATCAGCTTATCATCATCAAACTCATAACTAACCAATTGGGTATCGGGAAACTCCCAATCATCCTTGAAATGGTAGCGTCCACCAGCAGAGGTGACTTTTGTGGGGTTGTCAACACCCAGCGCCCACCTGCAAATGTCAATCTCATGGGTACCATTGTTATGGATTTCACCCGTTCCATATTCCCAGAACCAGTGCCAGTTGTAATGCACCCAGATATCCTGATAATCCTGCCGCGGTGCCGGACCTTGCCACAATTCCCAGTTCAACCACTCGGGTACCGGCACTTTTTTTCCATTTCCAATCGGGCCTCTTTTATTGGAATACCAGGCTTTTCCAAAGTACGCTTTGCCAATAATACCATCCTTTATGTCTTTAATCGCCTGGATTGAGGTAGGAGCGGAACGCTGCTGATTTCCCATTTGAATGACCATTCCGGTTTTTTCCTGCACTTGCACCAGAAGCTCCCCTTCATGCGGATTGTGGCTACATGGCTTTTCCACATAGGCATGTTTGCCTGCCTGGGCGGCCATGATGGCCATGGGAGCATGCCAGTGTTCAGGAGTGGCGATGGCTACAGCATCCAGATCTTTCCTTTCTATCATTTTCCGGTAGTCTTCAAAGGGCTTCGGAGCCTTGCCACCCAACTCTTTGATCATACCACTCACGTCAGTAAGCACCCGCGAGTCAACATCGCAAATATAACCTATAGAGGTATTTGGCGACGCAAGAGAAGATTTAACCAAAGCTTTTCCTCTGGAGTTGATACCTGCTATTCCAAAGTTAATTCTATCATTCGCACCCATAATCCGGGCATAGCTGCTGGCAGAAAATCCCATGGCTCCTATGGTCAGACCGGCTGTTCCCAAGGCCGCTTTCTTCAGGAATTCTCTTCTGGCATTGTTTTCTTTGTCCATCATCTGAATATCTTTCTATTATTTTAGCTCTTTAATTTTAATGCTCCTAAACGACACTGTATTTCCATGATCCTGCAAGAGAATATGTCCCTGGGCTGCTTCTCCAAAGTTTTCCCAGTCCTTGTATTTGCTTTTCGTTACCAATTCTCTGAAATCCTCAGACCCTCGCTGATAGGTCAGCACCATGATGCCGTTCAGCCAATGCTCCACAGTGTTATCCGGCTTTACTACCAATCTTGCACGATTCCATTCTCCGATCGGCTTTATAAATCTCGGATTCTTTTCTGAAGTTTTGAGGTCATACAAGGAGGCCATGGTCCTGTTTCCATCTCTTCCCATTTTCGCGTCGGGATGTTTGTCATCATCGAGAAGCTGATATTCCAAACCGATGGCAGAAGCATTTTCTACGTTTTCTTTCTCTGTGACAAAATATTTGATCCCGCTATTGGCGCCCTCTGTTAATTTGAAGTCGAGCTGCAAATCAAAGGCAGCAAACTCTTCCTCGGTCACAATGTCTCCACCATGAACGGACTCTCCCCCGCCTGATTCCAGTACCTGTAATACGCCATCTTGAATTTGCCACCCTTTTTCAGGAAATTCTTCTTTGTAAGCGCCCCGCCAGCCATCGGTGGTTTTTCCGTCCCACAGCAAGCGCCAACCTTGTTTCTTTTCTTCTTCGGTAATGGTATTTGGGATCAGATTGACTACAAATGCATCATGATCTTCCGAAGGCACCAAATTTTTGGTTTTAATTCTAATATTCCTCCACTTGATCTCTTTCCCCGCATCTTTATCGTCATAGATGGAATGCACCTGTAGTGCGATGAATCCTTTACCGGTGAGGTCATCCACAAGACTTGCTGCAGGAACTCCATTCACCCAGGTTTTTATTTTGTTTCCTATTGCTTCTATTCTGGCCTTATTCCATTCACCTTTCTTATAAGCAGCTTGTGCTTTAGGGTTTAAGGAAAGCGGATAAAGCCAACCTCTTCTTGCTTCGTCATAAATGCCACCCATCCATTGCCTGTCTGAAGGATCCAGCTCAAATTGATACCCGTGCACCCGCCCATCCTGAATGGCAGGATCGGAAATGCTACGGAATTGAACACCGCTGTTAATATCATTGTTCAGCATGAATTCGAACTCCAAAATAAAATCACCATACTCTTTTCTGGTTGCCAAAAAGCTATTTGGAGAGCCAGAAACCGTTGTTCCAACGATTGCACCATTAACAATTTTAAAAGGTGCAGTTCCGTTTACCTGCTTCCATTCTTTAAGGTCTTTTCCATTAAATAGAACTTCCCAGTCCTTATCTGCCTTCTGCGCATTGGCATAATGAAAGCCAGAGATAACTATTAAACAAGATAAAATAACCCGCTTAACGGGACTTTTGAAACTTTGACACATAAAACAAAAATTAAAAATTTTTAGTGGTCCCACCAATATTGTTTGGCCAGGAAATTAATTAACCCTTTAAATTATTCATTTTGAAAGTAAATACCATCCTTTTTAAAAAATAAATAGAAAAATACCAAAGATTAAATTTCCGGCAAATTAAAGCGCACCGTGAAAAGCACGAATTATTCGGAAGTCGCTTGAAAAGGTAAAGGGCTCAGCGTCTAACACCGGCTGGAAATATATCCCTATAATTCGAGCTGAAGCAACCAGTGGAAACAATTATGAGAGGACGCAGGAGGTTTATATCAGATCTTTTTGCGCCAGTTGAAGTGTAAAAGATAAAAGTAGAGGACTCCAGTTAGACAGCTCTTAATCAGGCTCAAGCCACTCTAAATAAAAAACCCGATCCGTAAGAAAAGACATTCTTACTGATCGGGTTTACTGAAGTGTTATCTATTTTTTAAACGCCTTCTGCCTCAACGGCTTTAATTTCAGGTATCATTCTTTTTAACAAATTTTCGATTCCCGCTTTTAAGGTAATGGTGGAAGACGGACAACCGCTGCAACTTCCCTGTAGTAAAACCTTTACCACGCCTTCGTTGTAGGAATGGAAAGATATTGCTCCGCCATCCTGTTCAACTGCCGGCCGAACATATTCATCTAAAATAGCTTTGATGCTCCTTTCTATATCGGTTTCAGTTCCCGAATCGGTCCTAATGGCCTCATCTACGGAAGCCTGCGTTAATAATGCAACATTTGACTCCAGCAGTTGCTTGATCAGGGCCTTCAATTCATCCTTTATTTCTACCCACTCTTTTTCTTCCGCTTTCGTAACCGTTATGAAGTTGCTCATGTAAAAAACCCGCTTTACATAGTCAAGTTTGAATAGTTCCTGTGCAACAGGCGCATTTGCGGCAGAAGCTTCATCGGGAAAGTCGAAGCTCTCACCTTCAGGCACCAACATGTAATTGGCTACAAACTTCAACGAATTCGGATTCGGGTTGGCCTCTAGATAAAGCGTAACGGGACCGCGTTCTGTTTTTTGCTTATTATATGTTTCCATGTTTTGTATCATCTTTATAGGTCAGGGCAAAAATACGCTGAAACTTTAAACTTAAACCGATTTCCTCGGTGTTTTTGTTCCCTTCTCCATGGCCATGACTACGAATCTCGTTTCAAGGCGGGAATTCAGTACTAACTTTTTGGCTCATCTTCTTCACTAAGCATGGTAATAGGATTGCTTTTACGTATTAGCCCATTGGGAAGTTCCCCTTCCGTACTTGCCACCACCATTGTTACGGTAGCATCGCCGGTTACGTTTATCACCGTTCTACACATATCCAAAATTCGGTCGGGTGCAACAATCAGCGCGATTCCGGCAGTGGGTACTCCTATAGACTCGAGTACGATTACCAGCATGACCATTCCTGCACCGGGCACACCCGCGGACCCGATCGAAGCCAGCGTCGCTGTTAAAACAATCATCAACTGTTGCCCTATCGTAAGCTCTAACCCAAGCGCCTGTGCTATAAAAACAGCCGCCACACTTTGATAAAGACTGGTACCATCCATATTGATGGTTGCTCCCAGGGGCAGCACAAAGCTACTAACTTCTTCGCTCACACCCAGCTCTTCTTCAACTTGTCGCATGGTAACCGGCAAAGTAGCCGAACTGGAACTGGTGCTAAATGCTAAAAGCTGAGCGGGGCGGATCCCATTAAAGAAGTCTTTGTAGCTAATTTTAGTAAAAAGTTTGAAAATTGCCGGATAAATTACCATTGCCATGGTTAGAAGCCCTATAATTACTGTCATAGAGTACCATAGCAAGGCATAGAGCAATTCAAATGCTTTCGAAGGATTATCTCCTGCTAATTCCACCAACAGGGATGCGATCAGGGCAAATACGCCATATGGGGCAAGGATCATGATGTATTCTACGATTTTTATGATAACATCATTAAGTCCATCGAAAAACTTAATCACCGGATCTCCTTTGGCTTTTGGGATTTGTAGCAGGGCAATTCCCACTATTAAAGCAAAGAACACAACCTGAAGCATGGAACCGTTATCCGTTGCGGCCGCTATAATGTTTTCAGGAACAATATCTACCAATGGCTTCAGCGGACTTTGTTCTTTTAACTCTCCTGCCACCGCACTTTTGCTGTCAGCCTCACCGCCATAAAGTGACATCAGGTTTTCCCTGGTTTCGGTGGGAAGTTTTTTACCGGGCTGCAGCAGGTTCACAGCTACAAGGCCCAAGGTAACGGCCAACACCGTTGTTATTAAGTAAATGGCTATTGTTTTTCCGCCAATCCGTGATAGTTTGGAGATATCGCCCAGGTTCGATACACCAACAATGAGTGATGCCAGCACGAGCGGAACAGCTATCATCTTCAAGGCATTGACGAAGATGGTACCGAAAGGCTTGATGTAATTCGTTGTGAAAGAAGAATCCCATCCAAATTGAATACTGGCTATCCCAAACAACAATCCCAAGACAAGGCCAATAATAATTTGTATGTGCAGTGGAATCTTTCTCATGTATACCCTTTTAATGCTTTATTTTTTCGATTTTAATCTGCTGATCTATCCTTTGCCAGTAGGGCTTAAATCGGTAACTTCTATCCCTAAAAAAGCCAGTTGTCTCCATCAAAACCCCTCGTCTCAACACGCCATTATCTTGAACCCTCAACTTTGAACTGAGAACTATGAACTTTGAACCCTGACCCATAAAACCCCCTCAGCCTTCGGGACTATGCCCAGGACAGCTTCCCCCTGAAGTGGGGAGCCCTAAGCGACAGAGAGTGCTGCTAAACGACTGCAATTTGTACAACAACTTTAAATTTAACTTAATCCGTAAACCCCGAACTCTGAACTTGAAACTTGAAACCTTGAACTTGAAACCTCGAACCCAGAACTATGAACTTTGAACTTTGAACCCTTATTTTTAAGTCCAGCGCCCCTAAACCCAGAATAAACAGCCCAGAATAAATAATTATGATCTTATCTATATGCTTTATACATCAAAAAATTATCTGCAATTACCAAAGCTGCCATGGCCTCTACAATAGGCACAGCACGCGGTACCACGCAGGGGTCGTGTCTTCCTTTTCCTGATACCGTTGCAGCATTTCCCTCCATATCCACACTCTGCTGAT
Source organism: uncultured Roseivirgaceae bacterium (assembly GCA_964636035.1). Taxonomy (GTDB): domain Bacteria; phylum Bacteroidota; class Bacteroidia; order Cytophagales; family Cyclobacteriaceae; genus CAMPJM01. The sequence continues at coordinate 22,147 of CAZWQB010000020.1, read as the reverse complement.
CCTGCATTAAGGTAGCAACCGGTTTAAAGGCAACATTAAAATATATATCTTCCCCATTCGAAATACCTCCCTGAACGCCGCCGGAATGGTTGGTAAGGGTTTTTATTTTCCCTTCCTCCCGGGCGAATAAATCGTTGTGTTCTGAACCATACATTTCCACGCCTGCAAATCCACTTCCATATTCAAAACCTTTCACTGCATTAATAGATAGCATGGCCTTGCCCAAGTCCGCGTGCAATCTATCGAATACCGGTTCACCCAGCCCTACAGGAACACCTTTTATAACCCCGGTCACTATGCCTCCGGTAGTATCCCGCTTCTTCCGCGTTTCATCAATATAGGCTATCATCTTCTCCGCCATTTCAGGGTCTGGGCATCTTACAATATTCTCGTCAGTCTTAGACAGATCGAGCTCCTGATAGGATTTATTGAGCTTTAGCTTTCCTACCTGCGACACGAAAGCAAAAATCTGAATCCCCTGACTTTTTAGAAACTGTTTTGCCAGGCTTCCCCCGGCTACCCGTGCGGCCGTTTCCCTTGCCGAACTCCTCCCGCCCCCGCGATAATCTCGTATGCCATATTTCTGTTGGTAGGTATAATCTGCGTGTGAAGGCCTGTATTTATCGGCAATGTGACTGTAGTCTTTGCTTTTTGCATCTTCATTCCAAATCAAAAGGCTCACAGGACTTCCGGTGGTCTTTCCCTCGAATACCCCGGAAAGTATCTGAACCTGATCGGCTTCTTTGCGCTGGGTTGTAATTTTTGACTGGCCAGGTTTTCTTCTGTCAAGATCAACCTGTATGGTCGATTCATCTATGCTCAGGCCGGCAGGGCAGCCGTCAACAATGGCGCCAATCGCCTTCCCGTGTGATTCTCCAAAAGTTGTAATTGTAAATAGCTTTCCAAAGGAATTCCCCATTTTATTAATGCGACTTGCTGTAAGTGGATAATTTGTATTCTAAAGTAAAGGTATAAATATAATGTAGGACTTTTAAATTTCACCTAAAGTAATAGGATAAATTCCACCCTATAACAAGTGAATACCCCTAGCGAACCGTAAAAAAAGCCCCTGTTACTTTTTGAACACCAACCAACCTGTGAGCAATAGCATTAGGACAATACAGGCATTGGCAATTATTTTTATTGTATCGAAGCCGGCGCGACTTTGTAATTTATTGCTTTTACTGCCAATCTGGTCATAGATTCCCCCACTTATCGTGTTCGTCGTTATGAAATTATTTTTTAAGCTTTCCCCTATTACATTTATAACCACCTCAGGCCTCAAAGTATCATACTTCTCTGTTCGTGTATTAAAAAATATCCAACTTAAATAGTCGCCCAATTCGTAAGTCCCCGGTTCTTTAGGAACAGCAAAATAATCAAAGGTTTTTTCGCCAATTACCTTGCCATTTCGTCTGTTGATCTCGGTTTGAACATTGGGATCATAAAACTCAAAGTCCTTGTCTTTTAAAATTGCGGGATTGTTTATGCCAGAGATATTTCCTTCGCCGCGTACAGACATTTCATAGTTAAAGCCTTCGCCTGTGTTCATTTCCTTTTTGTTGATTTGCTCAGCAAGCTTATAATCTCCTACCGACACCTTGTCTTTTAAAGGGTGTGGGGGCAAATCTTTCACTTTTACAGTTTTCGCTTTAGTATAAAATGTTTTATAGTCTTCTTTCGTATTTCTACCAAAAAAAGATGGTCGTTTTGCTTCTTTGTACTTGATCAGTTTCAACCCTAGTTGAGGAAACTTAATAGGTTCCAGATTCAGCGGGAAAAATGCCGCCTGATATATTTTATATTGCTGATAGCGCTTTCCGTTCAGTGTTACAGGTACTCTGCTAATGCTTTCAATGTTAAAATTTTCCTCCCAGCAGTTCTCTGGCCTCAGTTTCTTTAAAATATCTGCGAGCTGGCCGCCCAAATCATAAAACTGAAGCTGGGCGCGGTTCGTTTCCGCGACATATAAAGCCAGCGTCACCGTCACACCTTCGCCCAAGTATACTTCGTCTTTGCTGGTGGAAAGTGCCAGGAAAGCGTCTTCTTCCACATCTACAAACTCCTGGGGCGCATTTCGCCTCCCAAACAGGTCTTCAAACGGGTCTGATCCAAAAGGATCGAAGGCATTTCGCCGCTGTTTAGGCGGGCCGACTTTAATCGTTTTTCCCGGGGATGAAACCTTCTTACCGTTGATGGTCATTGTAAATGGCTCCAATCTAAAAGTCCCCTCTCTCTGTGCAACATAGTTTTGAGTAATGCTTTGAGAAGTGGATATCTGTCCGTTGATCATGTTTGTAGAGGTAGATGAAGAGGTGCCTCTTTTCAGAAATCCATCAATCTCAGGGAATCCATCGTACTCAGAAAGTCTCTCATTTTTTACCGAGAGGGTAATCGTAAAGGCTTCATTTAAGCCAATCTCCTCAGGCCCTGTAGTGATCGTGATGTCCTGTGCTTTGGCTGTCACGAGCAGGGCAAACATAGAGAGCAGGAGGAAAATGCAATATTTAAAGTTGATCATTCTAAGAGAGAATTTTAAAGTTGCCTGGTTCAAAATTAGTAAATGATTATGGAAAATTTGACATTAAAGTTGAACCGCCTATATGTAAAAGCTGACACGACTGAAATTACCCCACATATTTCTGGTTTTCTATAGAAAGCAAGGTTCTGTTTTTAAAGCCGCTCAACCTACTATAGTCTTTTGACTTTATACGGTAATAACGATTAACTTACCCAATGATTTTATCCAATCTGATTAATCTTTTTCATGTTTTACTTATACATAAAAAAGATATTGAGGCCATTTAAACAAAACGCGATGCGCCAACATAATAAGGTGGTAAATTTCCCGTTCTCCTGATAAATAGCTTTTAAAAGATGCTTTGGTATTAAATATGACAAAATCATGATTCTTATCATTAATCCTTTTGAAAAGCCAATAAAATTTCCTAAATTCAAAACAGTAAGAAAAGCGGAAAAATGCTTTTTGTTGAGCTTTTTTTTAACCTAAATACCGCTATGTTAAACTACATAAAAACTATCCTATCAAAAGTAAGCTTTAGCAAAGAACTATTCGAAAAAGAGCTAAAGAAAGCAATCGCAATGTTGGTACCAGATGAGTTGACAGACTTAAAAGACTGGTGCTACGCAAAATTCGGGCATTTGTACGAGTCTATTTTAAACAAATGCTTTTTGGGCACAGCCTAATGTATGGTATTGAACTAAGCCTGCTTCTGAATTAGCAGGCTTTCTTTTTCTTTTACAAAATCTATATTTCTTTTTAGCCCCTCATAACCCGTTCTTTTTACGGCAGATTTTTGAAATACCTTTTGAAAAACTTCCTTCGTTAGTTCTTCCCAGTTAATTGCCTCCATGTCTGCAAGATCGGCGTGTGGTTCAAAGGCAGGTTCATGGTGCTTCTTTGCAAAGCGGTTCCATGGACATACATCCTGACAGATATCGCAGCCAAAAATCCAGTCCTTAAATTTCCCTTTCATATCATCGGGAAGCTGATCCTTCAACTCAATCGTATAGTAGGAAATACATTTGCTTCCATCTACTACATAGGACGTAATGGCATCTGTGGGACAGGCATCTATACATCGTGTGCATGTACCGCAATAATCTCTTACCGGGCCATCGTGTTCAAGCTCCAGATCCAAAATCAGTTCGGCCAGGAAGAAGAAGCTGCCATCATTCTTGTTTAGCAACAGGCTGTTTTTCCCTATCCAGCCCAATCCACTTTTCTGCGCCCATGCCCGTTCCATCACCGGTGCAGAATCAACAAAAGCCCTGCCGTTTACCTCACCTATCTGCGTCTGTATGGCGGCTATCATTTCCTTCAGCTTTTCTTTAATTACGAAATGATAGTCCTTTCCATAGGCATACTTTGAAATTTTGTAGTTTGAAGAAAGGAAAATATCCTGTTGAGGATAGTAGTTATACATGAGCGTAACAACGGATTTTGCCCCCTCTACGAGTTTTCTGGGGTCCAGTCGTTTATCAAAATGATTGGCCATATAGGCCATTTTACCATGCATGCCTCTGGATAGCCAGGCTTCCAGTCTAGGAGCTTCTTCTTCCAAAAAATCGGCTTCAGAAATGCCACAATATTGAAACCCCAGTTGTGTGGCCAGGCTTTTTATGAAAACAGTATTTTTATGCTTTGATGAAAAATTCATGAAAAATGCTTTAAGTTCCCCTTTAGCCCATCCTATAATGTAATTAGAAATAAAAGCTCCGGGAACACGGGCTGATCTGCCTTAGGTCTTGGTCAGTCGAACAAAGTGCCGGACCTGGATGGTGGCACAATTTTTAGGTGCTTGTAGGCCAACTCAGTAGCTTCCCTTCCCCTTGATGTCCTTTTAATATAGCCTTCTTTAATCAAAAAAGGTTCATATACTTCTTCTATAGTTTCTGCTTCTTCGCTGCAGGCGGTTGCAATAGTTGTCAAACCGACAGGTCCGCCTTTAAATTTTTCTATAATGGTGGCCAGGATTCTGTTGTCCATTTCATCCAAACCATTATGGTCTACGTCCAACGCTGACAATGCTATTTCTGCAATGTCTTTTGTAATTATCCCTTTTCCTTTTATCTGCGCAAAATCCCGCGTCCTTCGCAGCAAATTGTTTACTATCCGCGGTGTTCCTCTGCTTCGCCTGGCCAATTCATAGGCAGCATCTTCTTCTATGGGCGTGTTCAAAATATCAGCTGATCGTTTGGCTATTGTGGTTAGAAGTGCTGCATCATAATATTCCAGCCGGGCATTAATTCCGAATCTGGCTCTAAGGGGCGAGGTAAGCAACCCGGCGCGTGTAGTTGCCCCAATCAAGGTAAACGGATTTAAATTGATCTGTACAGTACGTGCGTTCGGTCCAGAGTCCAACATGATATCGATTTTGTAATCCTCCATGGCTGAGTACAGGTATTCCTCCACTATCGGATTCAGCCTGTGGATCTCATCAATAAACAGCACATCGTGGGAATCAAGGTTGGTCAGCAATCCAGCCAAATCGCTGGGTTTATCCAAAACCGGGCCCGAGGTAACCTTCAGGCTTGAATTCAGCTCATTGGCAATAATGTGCGAAAGGGTAGTTTTGCCCAGACCCGGAGGGCCGTGCAGCAACACATGGTCCAGCGGCTCGCCTCTTTGTTTTGCAGCAAGTACAAATATCTTCAGGTTGTCGAGCACCTTTTGCTGACCAGTAAAATCACTGAAACTCAAGGGTCTTAAAGCCCTTTCAATCTCTTTTTCTACCGGATCAAGGTTTTTTGCAGCTCCACTAAGGTAGTCTTCACGCATAGCATTATTTTACTTACACAAAGGTAATGATTTTACAAGTTAAATAAAGAATAGTTAGATCCGGGATTATGCAACCCTTCTGCGTCGGCCAGACAGCGGAAGTAGAAATTTAAGAAAAGTTAATTTCAAGTGGAAAGGAGGTTCTGCAATCTAAATCAACAATCTTCATCTGAAATTGCGTAAATAAGACTAAATTGCGCCCTGTTTCATTTAAATACTGAATCAGGAAAGATTTAAGATGCAAATAGATCCCAATACCAAAAAGAACGCCCTTTATTCCCTTTTTTTGGTGCTTGTTTTAGTCGGAATATGGTGGTATAGAGGCATTCGGGAAAAAGAAGATGCAACCTACAAAGTTGAAATTCTTGGTGAAACCATGGGAACCACCTATAATATCAAATATTTGCAGGAGCAAAACATTAATTATAAGCAAGAGATAGATTCTTTGTTGGTATCTCTCAATAAGTCTTTGTCAACATACCTTCCCGAATCTGAAATAAGCCGTTTCAACAAAGGCACCATTCTCAAATTCGAATCAGGTTTTTTCTATCCTGTCCTTAAGAGAAGCTTTGAAATTTACCAAAAAACCAATGGGGCTTTTAACCCGACACTCGGGCCTTTGATAGACGCCTGGGGCTTTGGACCGGACAGCACGCGCATGCCTTCTAAGACGACGGTAGACTCATTGCTTACCTTGGTTAACTTTGACAGCATCTATTTCGACACCATTTCTGTCTGCAAGCTCAAAAAAGGAATAGAACTGAGCTTTAGCGCCATTGCCAAAGGCTACGGGGTAGACGTGGTAGCGGCTTTTCTCAAAGATAAAGGCATAAACAATATGATGGTTGAAATAGGGGGAGAAGTGTACTGCCATGGCAGAAATGAAAACGGAAAGATGTGGAAGATAGGCATTGATAATCCTAACAGGGAAGTTGAAGGAGAAGCCCTACAGGCAGTTGTTGAGTTGGATAACCGGGCGCTGGCCACGTCAGGGAACCATCGGAATTACTACGAAATAGATGGAAAAAAGTATTCTCATACAATTAATCCTCGCACGGGATATCCTGTGCGGCACAGTTTGTTAAGCGCTTCCATTTTTGCAAAAGATTGCATGACAGCAGACGCTTACGCAACAGCCTGTATGGTTATGGGCATTGATAGTGCCATTGCAATGCTCTCGGAAGATAAATCAATGGACGGCTATTTTGTGTACAGCGATGAAGATGGAAATATCAAAACCTACACCACTGAAGGAATAAAGAATTTTATTTCAGAATAGTAGCCGGGTTCCAGCCGGCAAAATCAAAGACGAGATGAACATAAAGCGAGAGTGGTTTGGCGAATGGTTTAATTCTCCATATTACCACATTTTATATAAGCACCGGGATTACGAAGAAGCAGCTTTATTTATAGATAACCTGAACAAGCTCTTCGGATTCAAGCCCGATCAAAAAGCGCTCGACCTTGCCTGTGGAAAAGGCAGACATGCCATATATCTCAACAAGGTAGGGCTGGACGTGGTAGGCGTAGACTTGTCGCCAAAGAACATAGCGGAGGCCAAAAAGCATGAAAATGAAAAGCTACATTTTTATGTGCATGATATGCGGGAGGTTTTTCATGGCTGTACTTTTGACTATGTTTTCAATCTTTTTACAAGCTTCGGCTATTTTCAAACAGAAGCCGAAAATGAAAAAGCGATCGCAGCTACAGCCAGCTCCATGAAAAAAGGTGGCTATTTAATCATTGACTTTCTGAATCCTACTCTGGTAATTAACAACATGGTGCCTTGTGAGGAAAAAACCATTGATGGAATTCATTTTAAAATTTCCAGGATGTTCAGCAACGGTTATATTTTAAAGGATATCGAATTTGAGACCAAAGAGAAAGCTTATCAATTTCAGGAGCGTGTACAAGCAATAAAAAAAGAAGATTTCCTAAAATATTTTAAAATGGCGGGTTTAACTTTGACCGGAATTTATGGAGAATATACCTTAACCCCGTTTGACGAAGGCACCTCCGGAAGAATGATTTTTATAGCACAAAAATAGCCGGAAAAATGATGTCCTGGGATCTTGTAATTTTGTTCTTTTCCGCCCTACTGTCAGGGCTGGTTGTTTTTCTGGTGCCCAAAATCAGCTCGCTTACTTTTAAACTAACCCTTGTTTTTGCCGGTGCCTATCTTTTCTCAATTACTATTATTCACTTACTTCCAGAAATTTTTACGGCATCAAAAGATCCGGCAAGCATTGGCTTCTACATTCTGGTGGGTTTTTTTATGCAAATTATACTGGCTCAGTTCACATCCGGTGTTGAACATGGGCATATTCACGAGCATTCGCCAAACAGTCACCACCATTCATTTTCCGCCGGAACACTTTTAGTTGCATTGTGCTTCCATGCTTTCATGGAAGGGGCTTTACTTGCACATCCGTCGGGCCATGTGCATCAACATGATACAGAGGCGCTACTACTGGGGATTATTTTACATAAAATGCCCGCTGCATTCGCTCTGATGTCGGTATTGAGGTCGCATTTATCTTCTGTTAAAAAAGCAATATTCTACTTGATCCTGTTTGCGCTAGCTTCCCCCTTAGGTAGCGTTATCAGTAGTCAGTTCCATGAAGTTTCGCTGATTTCTGACGATATATTTCTTATCATTTATGCACTTGTATGCGGCAATTTTTTGCATATCTCCACTACCATCTTCTTTGAAAGCAGCCCCGAACACCGATTCCATTTAAAAAGACTCCTGGTAAGTGTAGCCGGTGCATTCCTTGCAGTTTTGGCGGAATTACTAATGTAGAATACTACAGTTATTCTGACATTTCCAAGTTTGGGCTTCAAAAGAGCTGCAGAATTTCTAAAGTATACCGGATTTTTTGGCAAGCCGATTTTTTTGTGAAATATAATTTTGCATAAAGCATCTTTCTTCATAATTTCAATTTTTTTGAGATCAAAATTTCTCAAACCCGAAGCCGACCCGGCTGCCAAAGTTCTAATATTGTCCGAATCAAGAAAAAACCATGGATACTAAAGATAAAATGAGTTTGTACTGGAAGAAAAATCTTCGGTTTTTATTAATCCTTCTGAGCATATGGTTTTTCGTTTCTTTTATCTGTGGAATAGTGGCAGTTGACCTCTTGAATGAAATCAAATTGGGAGGTTTTAAGCTCGGCTTCTGGTTCGCCCAACAAGGATCAATCTATTTCTTTGTGGTCATCATCTTCATTTATGTGAGATGGATGAATAAGCTCGACAAAGACTTTGATGTCGATGAAAAGTAATACCCATCTCCACACCCTTTATTTACTTTGCACGCCCGTAGTTAAAATTACTAGAATCTATAATGGATAATCAACAAATCTGGATTTACGCAATCGTTGGAATTACTTTTTTAATTTATATCGGCATTGCCATTTGGTCAAGGGCTGGCTCTACCAATGAATTTTACGTGGCCGGTGGCGGTGTTCACCCCCTCGCCAACGGAATGGCCACAGCCGCAGATTGGATGTCGGCAGCTTCCTTTATTTCCATGGCAGGCATTATCTCGTTTATCGGATACGACGGCTCTGTCTATCTCATGGGTTGGACCGGTGGCTATGTACTGCTGGCGCTTTTACTGGCTCCTTATCTCAGAAAGTTCGGAAAGTTTACCGTACCTGATTTTGTAGGTGAAAGATACTACTCTCAAACCGCACGGCAGGTAGCAGTAGTATGTGCTATTTTTATTTCCTTTACCTACGTGGCCGGGCAGATGCGGGGCGTGGGAGTCGTTTTTTCCCGCTTTTTGGAGGTAGAAGTCGATACGGGCGTGTACATCGGTATGGCCATCGTCTTTTTTTATGCCGTACTAGGTGGCATGAAAGGAATTACATATACGCAGGTAGCGCAGTATTGTGTGTTAATTTTTGCTTTTATGGTCCCTGCAATTTTTATTTCTCTTGCCCTGACTGATAATATCATTCCGCAACTTGGCTTTGGAAGCAAAGTTCAGGAGGGAACCTACCTGCTGGATAAACTGGATGGACTGAACAAAGAATTGGGGTTTTCGCCATATACGGAGGGTAAGAAAAGCATTTTAGACGTATTTTTTATCACGGCAGCCTTAATGGTAGGAACGGCCGGACTGCCACATGTAATCGTACGCTTCTTTACCGTGCCCAAGGTGAAGGATGCCAGAATCTCCGCAGGCTACGCGCTGGTATTTATTGCTATTTTGTACACCACCGCTCCGGCTGTGGCTGCGTTTGCGAGGACAAATCTTATTGCTACCGTCAGTAATACCCCTTATGCTGAACTTCCTCAATGGTTTAACACCTGGGAAAACACGGGCCTGATCGTTTTTGAAGATAAAAATAATGACGGCAGCGTTCAGTATTACAATGAAGCAAATACCGATCCTGCTTTTCTCCAAAAAGTGACTGAAAACAATTGGCAGGGAAACGAACTTCAAATTGATAACGACATTATGGTACTGGCCAATCCGGAAATAGCAGGACTTCCAAATTGGGTAATTGCTTTAGTTGCCGCCGGCGGACTGGCTGCGGCCTTGTCTACCGCGGCAGGCCTGTTATTGGTCATATCTACATCTATCTCTCATGATTTTATTAAGAAAGCGATTAATCCCAATATCTCGGAAAAGTGGGAGTTAATTTCGGCGCGTATTGCGGCGGCAGTTGCTGTGTGCATTGCGGGGTATTTCGGAATTCATCCTCCGGGTTATGTTGCCGCTGTTGTTGCTTTCGCGTTTGGATTGGCAGCATCCTCTTTTTTCCCCGTCATCATCATGGGCATTTTTTACAAAAGAATGAACAAAGAAGGCGCAATTGCAGGAATGGTTACAGGACTTGTGTTTACCGCCTCTTACATTCTTTATTTCAAGATTTTTTTCCCCGAACTCAACCTTCCGGAAAACTGGTGGTGGGAAATTTCGCCCGAGGGCATTGGTACGCTCGGGATGATCCTCAATTTCGTGGTAGCTTTTGTAGTTTCTCGTTTTACGCCGCCACCTCCTGAAAAAGTCCAGGATATGGTAGAAGATATTCGATTTCCCCGAGGAGCCGGGGCAGCTCAGCAACATTAAAATTGCAAACATACGCTGATTAGGCATTGGGTCTTTTTAATTCCGATTGCTAAACCTGGAAGTGTTCAATTATAAAGTCATAAAATAAAGGCTATAATACCAATGGAAAAAAAATCGAAAATATCTGAAAGACTCCACAACGATTTTTTTGCTGTAAAAATGGCGGTTTATGACGAGTGTGGTTTCGAAATCTCTGATGCCAGGCCTGAAGTCGAAAGTAAAGAATATGGCGCTTGCAATTTCGCACTGAATAGAAAAAAAATTAAATTTAGAGTTGCGAAAAAAACACCCACGAAAACGGGACAGTTTGTAGCTATTTGGAAAAGAAACGAAGGCGGAGCGACCAAACCTTTTGATATTTTTGATGAAATGGATTTTATGGTTATTACAGCGCGAAGTCAAAGCCAATTTGGGCAGTTTGTATTTCCGAAGCTTGTATTGGCTGACAAAGGAATTATTTCGCAAAGCAACAAAAAAGGAAAACGGGGCATCAGGGTTTATGCACCCTGGGATCTGGCAGGCAGCAAGCAGGCCCGACAAACCCAAAGCTGGCAGATTAATTATTTCCTGCCAATCCGAGGCGATCAAGCCACTGATTTTGACTTGGCCGCAAAACTATTTTCGTTAACAGGTAATTGTGTTTAATTGAATAAAAGTTAAGTAAACCAACATCAAGGGGCAAGGTTATCTCTTTGAAGAACAATAGCATACTATAAATATCATCGCCATGACTGAGAACAGAATCCGAACAATAGAAGATTATCATGCGGCCTATAAAAAAAGTGTGGAAGATCCTGAAGCATTTTGGGCCGAGATTGCCGAAAGCTTCACCTGGAGGAAGAAATGGGACAACGTGCTTGAGTGGAATTTTACCGAACCCAACATAAAATGGTTCATCAATGGTAAATTAAATATAACGGAAAACTGCCTTGACAGACATTTAAAAACCCGCGGAAACAAACTCGCGCTTATCTGGGAACCCAATGACCCTAAGGAAAGGTATGTCCGCTTTACATATAAAGAACTACATGAAAAAGTCTGCCAATTCGCAAACGTTCTAAAAAATAATGGTGCAAAAAAAGGCGACAGGATCTGCCTTTACATGCCAATGATTCCCGAGCTTACTATAGCAGTATTAGCATGTGCCAGAATTGGGGCGATTCATTCAGTTGTGTTCGCTGGCTTTTCCGCAAATGCAATTGCTGACAGAGTAAATGATGCTTCCTGCAGCATGGTCATTACTGCAGATGGTCTAAACAGAGGCGCAAAACAAATCCCTGTTAAACGAGTGGTAGATGAAGCGCTCGAGCGATGCCCATCCGTTAAAAAGGTAATTGTGGTAGAACGCGTGGAGTGGGGCGTAAAAATGGTGGAAGGCAGAGACGTGTGGTACCATGAGGAGGTGAAGGATGTGCCCAAGACTTGTGAGCCAGAAGTAATGGATGCGGAGGATATGCTCTTTATCTTGTACACCTCAGGCTCTACCGGAAAACCCAAGGGTGTAGTACACACCTGCGGAGGATATATGGTCTACACAGACTATACCTTTAGAAATGTTTTCCAATATGAAGAAAGTGATATATTCTGGTGTACTGCAGATGTAGGTTGGATCACAGGACACTCTTACATCATCTACGGTCCGCTGTTGGCGGGGGCCACCACCTTGATGTTTGAAGGCGTGCCGAGTTATCCTGACAATGGCCGCTTCTGGCAGGTAGTGGATAAGCACAGTGTGAATATCTTTTATACCGCCCCTACTGCAATTAGAGCATTAATGGCAGGAAATATTGATGATGTGCTTTCGTACAGCCTTGACTCGCTCAAAATATTGGGTTCTGTAGGCGAACCCATTAATGAAGAGGCCTGGCAGTGGTATCACCTGCACGTAGGCAAAGAGCAGTGTCCTATTGTAGATACCTGGTGGCAGACGGAAACCGGAGGTGTAATGATTTCGCCTCTGGCAAACATCACCAAGACCAAACCCAGTTATGCTACCCTACCATTGCCTGGCGTACAACCTATATTATTAGATGCGGATGGCAAGGAGATAACGAAAGATGGTGAAGAAGGCTTGTTGTGTATGAAATTTCCATGGCCCGGCATTTTAAGAACGACCTACGGCGACCATGAAAGGTGCAAGCTTACCTACTTCTCCACCTTTAAAGGACTTTATTTTACAGGTGACGGTGCTAAAAAAGACGAGCATGGCTACAGAATAATCGGCCGGGTAGATGATGTAATCAATGTTTCAGGGCACAGATTTGGTACTGCTGAAATAGAAAGCGCCATAAACGAGCATCCGAACGTGACAGAATCGGCGGTAGTAGGCTATCCGCATGACATAAAGGGGCAGGGAATCTATGCTTATGTAATTTGCAAAGACGAAGTTGAAAACGATGATATCCAGCGGGAAGAAATTGTAGAAAAGGTGGTAAAACACATTGGGAAAATTGCTAAACCTGAAAAGATTCAGTTTGTAAGCGGTTTACCAAAAACCCGATCGGGCAAGATCATGCGCAGGATATTGAGAAAAGTTGCGGAGGGAAGCACCACTAACCTAGGCGATACAACAACACTGCTGGATCCTGATGTGGTGGACGAGATCATCAATGGCAGACTTTAACAGTGCAACGAAATGACAAACTCGGTGTGTAACTCACAAGCCAATCTTTAAATGTTAAAATGAAAAAAGATAACTTCGTTGCCCTTCTCAATTTTGTTTTGTCTCCGTTTTTGTTGCTGCTCAACATTTAGGAGAAAAACTAAGGTCTGAAATCTATTTCAGAAATTAGATTTCAGACCTCTTTATTTTCAAGAATGAATATTTTGAAGACCCTTTTTTTCATGCGTATTTTCTTTTCAGGTTTTTTCATTTTTCAATGCCATCTTGTATTCGCTCAGCTTGCCTCCGGTACAATAATTGACCAGGAAAGCGGCCAGCCTATCCCTTTTGTAAACATCGGGATCATCAATCAAAACACCGGGACAATTTCTGATGCGAATGGTCAATATCAATTTTTACCTTCTAAAGACCAGCTAGACGACACTGTAACCATTCAGCACGTGAGCTATGAAACCAAATCCCTACCGGTAAGCGTTTTTATTGATGAAGATGAAATTTATTTGAAAGAGAAAATTTCAACGCTAAAGGAAGTTCAGATATTCTCGAAGAAGCTAAAACAAAAGAAATTCGGCATCCGAAGCCATAATCCTCTGCTGCACGGAGCGTTGGGCGTGGAAAAAGGTTCTATTCATGAAATTGCGCAGGAGATCAAAATCAAAAAGCCCACTCGGTTGTTGGATCTGAATGTTTTTCTCAGAATTTATACCGACTCTCTTCCATATAAATACCGGATAAAATTCTATGCTTCTACGGATGATGCTCCCGGTGAAATGATAGATCATCCCGACATTCTGGTAGAAGGTTTAAACCATAAATGGAATGCTATCAATCTGGAGCCTTATGACATCATTATGAAAGAAGATTTTTTTGTCAGTATCGAATTTTTGCCCATTGAGGATAGTAAAATTCCACACATGTCTGCTGGTGCAGTGCTAACAGGAGGAAACAGATATTCCAGGAATGTAAGCTTTGGCACCTGGAACAAAGCCATGGGTGGCTATTCGCTATACGTTACCGGCGAATACTAACACAACTCTTGAATATCAAAAAAGCTCAGCCTGGTCACTGCGCTACTCGTTATAAATCACTTGCAAAACGGTTTCTCCTACGGCCTGTAGCGTTTCCTTTGAAATGATGTCCAGATTGTCTTTATGTGTATGGTGGTAATCACCAAAGAAGACACCGGAATTGTCCGGTCCGTATTGAATAATGTCAATGGTGGGAATTTTCGCTTTTTCGTTGATAAAGACATGATCATCAGTAATCATTCCTGTAGCTGAAGGTACAAAATACTGGCGGTAACCGAGATTGGCCGCAGTCTTCCATACCTTTTCTACAATTTTGGGTGCATAATGCATGGAGATCCCTTCCTGGAAAAACTGCGCATCTTTTGCGCCCACCATATCCAGCAAAATCCCATAATAGGCGCTATAGCCGGGAACATGCGGGCTTTCAGACCAATGCTGAGAACCAAGGCACCAAAAAACCTCGCCTTGGTTCAAGTCTCCTTTAAAGCTATCCGGCTCACCATAATCTTCTCCATCAAAAAATATAATGTCTATTCCCACACTCGGCAGTGAGTCTTTAAATATTCTCGCAAATTCAAGCAGCACTGCTACGCCACTCCCTCCATCGTTCGCGCCATCTATGGGTTGGTCCTGATTTTCTGTATCCTTATCCGCAAAGGGGCGGGTATCCCAGTGTGCGGCCAGCAAAATTCTCTTTTTCACATCTGGATTGTAACTCCCTATGATATTTCTTAAATAGAGCTTTGTGCCATCGAAAGCCTCCGCTTCGAATTTTTGCTCCACCACCATAGCTCCATATCCGTTCAGCTTCTCTACAAGGTAATCACCCGTCAGTCTGTGCGATGCTGTATTGGGCACCCTTGGCCCAAAGCTTACCTGATCCTCAATAAATGCGAATGCTGAATCACTGTTAAAGGGCGGAGGAATTACTACAATCTTTGGATCTATTGGGCTTTGATTGCTTACCGCCCCGTCTTTCTTATTGCTGTCGCATGAAAAGAGCATTACCAGGATTGCCAGGATGGAAAGTTTACTCTTCATAGGCCCAGTCAATTCCTGTTTTCATGTCTTTTACAATGATGCCTATACCTTTCAGTTCCTGCCTCAGGAAATCCACTGTTTCATAATTCTTATCCGCTTTTGCTTTTTTATAAACCGACAACAATGCCTCTATAAGCTGATGACCGGAAGCAGGTGTTTCCTCCTGCAGGCCCAAAATATTCTCTACAAAGGTGACATAAGTATCTTTCAATCTTGAAAAAGCGGTCTCTCCGATTGCATCCGGAGCAAGATTTCCCGTATGCAGAGAATTGATCTTTTTCAGTAAGTTGAATAGATGTCCAATAGCCAAAGCGGTATTGAAATCGTCGTTCATCGCGCTGTGGCAATTGTCACAAATCTGGTTAATCTGTCCTACAACTTTCTCATCCACAGGTGCACCTTCTGAAAACGAAAGATCTAGCCGTTTTACAAGTTGGAGCCCATTTATTATCTTTTTATAGCCCTTTTGAGCAGCTAAAAGCGCTTCATTAGAAAAATCCAGCGTGCTCGAATAATGTGACTGCAACATGAAGAACCTGACTGTCATCGGACTGTAAGCTTGATCCAGCAGATGGTGTTCCCCTGTTATCAACTGTGAGGGCAGAAAAGAATTACCGAGGGACTTGCTCATTTTCTGCCCGTTTACGGTAAGCATGTTGGTATGCAGCCAGTATTTGGCAGGCTCCTTGTCGTTTACACCAACACATTGCGCTATTTCGCACTCGTGGTGCGGGAACTTCAGGTCCATTCCACCACCATGTATATCAAAAGTCTCGCCCAGATATTTCGTACTCATTACGGAACATTCCAGGTGCCATCCGGGAAAGCCTATTCCCCAGGGAGAATTCCATTTCATAATGTGTTGCGGCGTGGCCTTCTTCCATAAGGCAAAGTCCACCTTGTTCCTCTTTTCATCCTGGGCATCCAATTCTCTTTCACTGGCCACCAGCTCTTCCAGCACCCTGCCGGAGAGTTTGCCATAATGGTGACCCTCATTGTACTTGTTTACATCAAAATAAACAGAGCCGTTCACTTCATAAGCCAATCCTTTTTCAAGAAGTTGGTTTGCCATGGCAATCTGTTCCTGGATGTGGCCGGTGGCGGTAGGTTCAATGCTTGGCGGAAGGATATTAAACATGTTCAAGACCTCATGAAATCCATTGGTATATCGCTGCACAACCTCCATGGGCTCCAGGTTCTCTAACCTTGCTTTTTTGGCAATTTTATCCTCGCCCTGGTCGGCATCGTTCTCTAAATGCCCCACATCTGTGATATTTCTGACATATCGAACCTTGTACCCCAGATATTGCAGGTAACGGAACATAATATCAAAACTTATAAAGGTCCGGACATTGCCCAGATGAACATCATTATAAACTGTCGGCCCACAAACGTACATGCCTACATAAGGCGGATTGATCGGCGAAAATAGTTCTTTAGATTTCGTTAACGTATTATAAACCTTTAAATCTTTTAGCATCAGGCAAATTTAGTTAATGGGGTGTAAAGTTATTATTAAATGTAAAGAGTTTCAAAAAAGAATTGCCGCCGGATGGAGAGAATTAAATTATGCGGCACCCCCTCTATTTAATAGGGGCGCACGAAAGTCGAATACTTTGATACCCAAACCAGGCATATCGTCATTGGCGAAAAAGCTTTGCAACAGAATGTAACTTTCGTTGTGTGAACCGCTTGCATTCCGGAGAATGAAGAACATCCAATATTTTACACCAGGCATCCCAGCCTAACGATCACGATCCATAAATATTTGATCATCATTTGGATGTGAAAATTTTATAGCTTAGATTTGCACTTGAAATAGAAATAATTCCGAAAAGAGGGGACGCTTAGTCCCCTCTTTTTATTAAAACGATTTTAATTTTAGTGGATTTAAAAAAACATATAGAAGAGATAGTTACCGGTCTGCTGAAGGAAGAAGAGTTTTTAGTAGATGTAATCATTGCCGGTGCCAACGCTGCAGGCAAAATTTTGATACTGTTGGATGCTGACAATGGCATCAATATAGATCGTTGTGCAGAGATAAGCAGAAAAACAGGTGCGGTATTGGAAGCAGAAGATGCCATTGAAACAGCTTATGTGCTTGAGGTGTCATCTCCAGGTCTGGAACACCCATTGAAGCTTAATCGCCAGTACAGAAAAAACATTGGCCGACAGGTAAAAGTGACTCTCCAGGACGATAAGCATAAAACTGGTGAATTATTGTCTGTTGAGGAAGCTTATATTGTAATAGGAGAAATCATAAAAGAAAAAGGCAGTAAAAAAACCGAAGTACAAGAGGTGAAAATACCCTTTTCAGATATCAAAAAAACAAATGTTTTAGTCTCATTTAAATAATAACGATGGATAGTGGAATATTAATCGATACGTTTGCCGAATTTGCAAAGAACAAGAATATAGACCGGCCTACAATGATTAGGATATTGGAGGATGTATTTCGGACTATGATACGTAAAAAGTTTGAAACAGATGATAATTTCGACATTATTATCAATGCAGACAAAGGAGATTTAGAGATTTGGAGGTTCCGGGAAATCGTTGATGATGACTCTGAAGATATCTGGGATCATGACAAAATTAGCCTTTCGGAGGCCAGAAAGATTGAGCCGGATTTTGAAATTGGGGAGGAAGTAGCGGAAGAAGTGAAGCTTCTCGATTTTGGAAGAAGAACGGTAATGACTGCCCGACAAACCCTGATTCAGAAAATAAAAGATCTTGAGAAAGATATTCTATTCCAAAAATACAAAGAATTAGTAGGCGAAATTATCACAGGGGAGGTTTACCAAATCCTTGGAAGAGAGCTGCTGCTAATTGATGGCGAAGGAAACGAAGTAATTCTGCCCAAGTCAGAGCAGATATCGAAAGACAGATATAGAAAAGGGGAGACGGTTCGCTCCATTGTGCATCGTGTAGAAATGGTAAATGGCAATCCGAGGATCATCCTTTCCAGAACTTCACCGATTTTCCTTGAAAGGTTGTTTGAAAATGAGGTACCGGAAGTTTACGATGGCCTCATCACCATTAAGAAGGTAGTAAGAGAACCGGGCGAAAGGGCTAAAGTAGCTGTGGAATCTTATGATGACAGAATAGACCCGGTAGGCGCGTGTGTGGGAATGAAAGGCTCACGAATCCACAGCATTGTAAGGGAACTACAAAATGAAAATATCGATGTAATCAATTACACCGACAACCTGGAGCTTTATATTACCAGGGCTTTAAGTCCTGCAAAAATCAACAGTATCAAGCTTGATCCGGATGAAGGAAGGGCTTCAGTTTATTTAAAGCCTGACCAGGTATCCCTCGCCATTGGCCGGGGTGGACAAAATATAAAGCTTGCAAGTAGGTTAGTAGGCCTTGAAATTGATGTGTTCAGAGAACTTTCCGAATTTGAGGAAGAAGATGTGGATATAGAAGAATTTAAAGATGAAATTGAAGCGTGGGTGATCGAAGAGTTCAAAAGAGTGGGTCTTGATACTGCAAAAAGTGTCCTGACGCTTTCGAAAGAAGAGCTTCTTCGCCGTACAGATCTTGAGGAAGAAACTATTGAAAATGTGATGCGCATCCTGAGCCAGGAATTTGAGTAGCCAGAGATTGCTTAGCACCTGTTATCAAATTGTTATTTTTCAAGAAGTCGAATTAATGTTTATGGACTTGCGTTAAAATATTTTATGCATTTTATGTGACAAATGAGTTTATTTTAACCCGGAGTAAACTTTGATAAAATCATAATTATCAATACATAATTTTAAAAAATAAGAAAAAAAGGGGATATTTGAGTATGGCAGACGAAAAAATGATGAGGCTGAGCCAAGTGGCACGAAAATTAAACGTGGGTAGAAATACGATCACTGATTTTCTTGCTAAAAAAGGCTTTGAGGTGGATAGTAGTCCAAATTCTAAGATTACTCCTGAGCAGTACGGTATGCTTGCAAAGGAGTTCGAATCTTCAGCGTTGGACAAGGAAGAAGCATCTGGTCTTACTATTGGCAAAAAGCATATTGAAAACTTTGTCATTGATTCTGATGAAGATACAGATAGTGCAAATAAGCGAGACGAAGATGATGAAATCTTTATAAAGAACATTCCATCAAAAAAAGAAGCCGATTCTACAAAGCCAACAGAAGCAGAATCTAAAGAAGATACAAAGAAGGAGGCAGAACAACCAGCTGCAGAGCGTAAGGCTCCTGAGGAAGAAGCTATCCTGAATTCTCCAAGGCTTCAGGGTATTAAGGTAGTGGGAAAAATCGATCTTGATAAAAGAAAATCCCCTCAAGTTCAGGAACAAAAGCCAGCAGCATCGACGCCTTCTGATACAACGACTCCGGATCCAACAAAATCTACATCGCCAAAAGTAGAAGAACCAAAAACTGAATCAGTTACTGCCGAAAAACAAGCGGAAACAACTCAGGACCCAGAAAGGCAAGCTCCTGAGGCTGTTGAACCTGAGGTTGAAAAGGAGGCGGTACAATCAAAAACTGAAAAGGAAGCAGATACCGAACAGGTAAAAGCAGAAGCATCTGAACCTGAATCCCCTGAAAGCAAAACGGACGAAGCTACAACTCAAAAAGGCGAGGATGTGAAGCAAGATCAGGTAGCTCCTTCCAATGAGGAAAGAACAATAGAAGCCAAAGCCGATACTTTGAAGGGGCTGACCGTTCTTGGTAAAATAGAACTTCCCAAAGAGAAAAAGAAAAAAGCGAAACCCGTTGCCTCGTCTGACGACCAAAGAGATAAGAAAAAGAAAAAGAGGCCCAGGAAACGTCTGGCCACAGAGGCCGATCAAAAAGGCAGACCTACAAGGCCGGGAGCCGGACCATCTGCAGAAACGGGAGCTGCCGCCGCACCGGGAACAGCCGGCAAGTTCAAAGGGAAGCTCGATAAAACAAAAAGGCCTGGAAGAACTGAAAAAGAAGAGCTTACAGATAAAGAGATTCAGGATAAAATCAAAGCGACCCTTGCCAAGCTGAGCGGCAATAAAAAAGGTGGTGGCAACATAAACCGTTCTAAATATAGAAGAGAGAAAAGGTCTGCTATAGCCGAAGCCAACGAGGAAAGAATCCTTCAGGAACAGGAAGAAGCCAAAACACTTCGGGTCACTGAATTTATTTCAGCAAATGACCTGGCGTCCCTAATGGACGTTTCAGTTAACGAAGTGATATCGACCTGTATGAGCCTGGGTATGTTCGTTTCGATCAACCAAAGATTAGATGCTGAATCCATTACGGTAATTGCAGATGAATTCGGCTACAATGTAGAATTCTCTGGTGATGAAGATGAAGTAACCATTGAGGAATCACAGGATACAGAGGAAGAATTGATTGAAAGAGCGCCTATTGTTACCATCATGGGTCACGTTGATCATGGTAAAACGTCTCTACTTGATTATATAAGAAGCACGAAAGTTACTTCGGGTGAAGCAGGTGGAATTACACAGCATATTGGCGCCTATGACGTAACAACAGAGACAGGAAAGCGCGTTGCGTTTTTAGATACGCCTGGTCACGAAGCTTTTACCGCTATGCGAGCCAGAGGTGCATCTGTTACGGACGTAGTTATTATAGTGGTAGCTGCGGATGATAATGTGATGCCTCAAACAAAAGAGGCTATTAACCACGCACAAGTAGCGGGTGTTCCTATCGTAATCGCTATCAACAAAATAGATAAGCCCAATGCGAACGCCGATAAAATCAGAGAGGAATTATCAAAAATTAACATTCTGGTAGAAGACTGGGGTGGAAAATATCAGTGCCAGGAAATTTCTGCCAAAACAGGAGCAGGTGTGAACGATCTTTTGGAGAAGGTGCTTCTGGAAGCTGAATTGTTGGAATTGAAGGCAAATCCCGACAAGTTGGCCGCAGGTACAGTGATAGAAGCTACCCTGGATCGTGGTCGCGGTTATGTGACTACCATTCTGGTACAATCAGGTACATTAAGAGTAGGTGATGTGATCCTTGCCGGGGCGCATTACGGAAAAGTGAAGGCCATGTTTGACCACCTGGGAACGCGACTTAAGGAAGCGGGCCCGTCGACTCCGGTAGCCATTCTTGGACTTGATGGAGCGCCTCAAGCCGGTGATAAGTTCAACGGAATGGGTTCCGAACGAGATGCCAGGGAAATTGCTAACAAACGGGAGCAGATTCAAAGAGAGCAGAAAGTAAGAACCAAAAAGCATATTACGCTTGATGAAATTGGAAGAAGATTGGCAATTGGTTCGTTTAAAGAACTCAATGTGATTGTGAAAGGTGATGTGGACGGATCTGTTGAGGCATTGTCTGATTCATTGCTTAAGCTTTCAACCAATGAGGTACAGGTGAATATTATCCATAAAGGAGTGGGTCAGATATCAGAATCTGATGTGCTGTTGGCTTCTGCTTCCGACGCTATTATTGTGGGCTTCCAGGTAAGGCCATCTAACGGCGCCAGACGAATAGCAGAACAGGAAGAAATTGAGATAAGACTTTACTCAATCATCTACGATGCCATCAATGAAGTGAAAGATGCGATGGAAGGTATGCTTGCTCCGAAAGTTGAAGAGGTAATCACTGGTAATGCAGAAGTGAGAGAAGTCTTCAGGATTTCGAAGGTGGGTACAGTTGCTGGTTGCTATGTAACCGAAGGTTTCATAAAAAGAAACAACCAGATCAGGCTTATCCGTGATGGTATAGTAGTTTATACCGGAGAAATCGATCAGCTCAAGAGGTTCAAAGACGATGTGGGTGAGGTAAGATCAGGCTACGAGTGTGGTATGAGTATCAAGAATTTCAATGATATTCAACTGGGCGACAACCTGGAAGGCTTTACTGAAAAAGAAGTGAAGAGAAAATTATAGTTTTTAAATACAAGATGTGTGAAAGCCGGCAATTCGCCGGCTTTTCTGTTAAAAGGGTTCTTCAACTTTATTATTTGGCGTTTTTGGAAGAAATCTATTCATCTTTAAAAATTCTGATCATCCTGCTGTCCCTGATTATTCTAACAGGATTATACAAGCCCTGGATTGTCTTTTGGTGGTCTGATTTTTCAAACCGGCTCAAGGTATTCAGAATATATGGGAC
>CAZWQB010000019.1:7842-29455 GCA_964636035.1 uncultured Roseivirgaceae bacterium | reverse complement strand
AGCCGAGCGACTGCTGCAACCTGCGTAGATTTGGCTTTGGCCGAATCAAAAAAGCCTATATCCGGTAGAAATAAACGAATAAAAACAGCTGCCGTCGGGAAAAAACCGGGAGCTGTCCCCCGACAGCTCCCAAACTTCTCTTTTCTGCTGCAAACACGAACATACCAGGTTGCTTCTATAATTGCCGTCATGTCTTTTAATCCCTCCAGCAAAAGTGTCCTGTCGGGGGAGAGGACACGGAGGTCGCTGCAAACAACGCCGGGACGACGAGTATGGATGTTACTCGTCAAAGCCGAGCGACTGCTGCAACCTGCGAAGAGTCACTTCTAACTAAAGCTTCCTTTTTCACCTTTTCCAAAAAGATTTAATTTAGACATGCCCCCTTTCACCGCTTTAGACAATTTGCCTTCATTGTTGCGCAAGGTTGCCGCTTTGTTGGTCTCATTAATATTCTGATCCGGATATACAACAATAAAGCTGTTGCTGTTAAAATATTTTGAAACTTTTAATGGTAGGTTATCCATGACAGGTTGATAGGAAACAGTACCTTTTCTGGCGCTGATGATCACAAACAAATCATCTGGCGTAATATCCCGGGATAAAATGAGAAAATCATCCCATTCAGTGAACTCTGTAAA
The DNA here is from genome assembly GCA_964636035.1 of uncultured Roseivirgaceae bacterium. Taxonomy (GTDB): domain Bacteria; phylum Bacteroidota; class Bacteroidia; order Cytophagales; family Cyclobacteriaceae; genus CAMPJM01. Next base: position 28,817 of record CAZWQB010000019.1, on the reverse strand, counting down.
TGTTGCCGCAACCTGGGGCTTTGTCTTGGCCATGATTTCCTTTAACTTATCAAGCGACGGAGTGGATCCGTAAAAGACTACGTCTGTTCCTGTCTGCTTTGAAAGCAACTTTATCTTATGCACCCATTGTTGAAACCCCGGCTCAAGACAGGCATTAATCGGCAATAACACAACCAACCGCTTCACAGTATTTAAAGGGCTTCTCAGCTTACAGACTATTGTTAGTTGATCCGTATGGTGCAAAATATTATTTAAAGTGGTGCCAAAAAACCTGTCAGTGGTCCTCAGCTTTTCGTTCCATCCAATCACCACTTCAGTAATCATCAGCTCTTTAATGGCTCTAATTATTCCACTGGCTATGTTCAGATCTACTTTGGTAATGATTTGCACATCATTTTCAGTGGCTGATGCATGCACAATTGCTTTTTCCAGCATCTTATTGCTTTGAACCACCTTCACTTTTGCTTCATCGTCATCTTTAACTATGGCAAGAGGATAAATAGGTTCCTTGCTTTTCGGATCTTTGATCATGATTGCAAAGTCCATTAGCTTCTCAATCGTGTTTGGATTCGCAATGGGCACCAGAATTCTCTCCGGAACTTCCGTAATCTCGGGCAATTTATTGCTGTCTTCAATTGCAATCTTCCTGCTCGCACTTTCTGTAACAAAAGAGCCAATCAGACATGTCACCAAAATCAGCAGTATTGTACCGTTCAAAGCTGCTTCGTCTACCAATTCCAGATTAAATCCGATCAAAATTACAGCAAGCGTGGCCGCAGCATGAGAACTACTCAGACCAAAAATCAGGCTTCTTTGAACAGAGGAATATCTGAAAATTTTCTGGGTAAAAAATGCTCCCAACCATTTCCCCGCTACTGCCACAGCGGTTAAGGTTCCCGCTACCACCAGTGCATCAAAGCCGTTAAACAGCACCCTCATATCCACAATCATTCCTACACCAATTAAGAAAAAGGGAATAAAAATTGCATTGCCCACAAATTCTATGCGGTTCATCAATGGAGAGGTATGAGGAATAAGTCTGTTCAATGCCAATCCTGCCATAAATGCCCCAATAATGGGTTCAATTCCTGCTACTTCGGCTAAAAAGCCGGCAAGAAAGACCATCGCCAGCACGAAAATGTATTGAGATGAATTTTCACCTTCAATATTCTTAAAAAACCAGCGGGTCACGAGCGGAAAAAGCCAAAAAACAACCACTGAAAATATGGTTATTGATACGACCAGCCTAATCCAAAAATTGAAATCTAATTCTCCGTTTGCAGATCCGGTAATAACTGCCAGAATCAATAGTACGGCGGTATCGGTGATAATTGTACCACCCACTGCTATAGAAACTGCTTCATTTTTTGTGACTCCGAGTCGACTTGCAATCGGGTACGATACCAGTGTATGTGTAGCAAACATACTGGCAATGAGTATCGACGAAATTAGTTCATAATCCAGTAAATAGTAACATACGGGAATCCCCAATGCTAAAGGAAATAAGAAAGTAAGCGTTCCAAATACAATGCTTTTGTTTTTGTTCTTCTTAAAATCGTTCATGTCCAGTTCAAGCCCGGCAAGGAACATAATGTAAAGTAATCCTACAGTTCCAAAAAGCACGATGCTGCTGTCTCTTTCCAATAAATTAAAGCCATTGGGTCCGATTACGATTCCTGCAATGATTAAGCCCATTATACCTGGAACCTTGACTCTATTAAGCAATATGGGGGCTAATAAAATGATAAAAAGTACTATTGAAAATATAAGTACCGGATCTTGAATCGGCAGCGTCAAGCTAAAAAGATATATCATATAATTAATTAAGTCAGATAAATATAGGCAACCTTAACGTCTAAAGTACAGGTCCAATTAAAAGAACCAAAGGATTTATCAAAGGTTTGGAAGATAGAAATAACAGGGTTTAAAGATACGGATTTTTATAAAACCTGCATTCAATTATTAAATTGACGGCACTTTTTTGCAAAGATATTACCGATGTGTCGCGGCAAATATTGCCGTTTCAATTTCAAATCTTTTAAATTCGATTATATTTGTCAAACTTATATACTCTTAAACTTATAAAATGGCTGCAATTATTGCTCCCTCTGTTCTTGCTGCTGATTTTGCAAATCTGCAAAGAGACATTGAAATGTTGAACGAAAGCAATGCGGACTGGATTCATGTAGATATTATGGATGGAAGGTTCGTGCCAAACATTTCTTTTGGCCTGCCTGTTTGCGAAGCTATAAAAAGACATGCAAAGAAACCTTTAGATGTTCATTTGATGATAGAAGAGCCGGAAAAATATGTTGAAGCTTTCGTTAATGCCGGCGCCAACAACATATATGTTCATTACGAGGCCACACGGCACTTGCACAGGATATTGCAACAAATCAAAAGTCTTGGTTGTAAAGCAGGAGTGGCGTTAAACCCGCATACGTCCGTGCAACTATTGGAGGATATTATAGAAGATACCGACCTTGTATGCATAATGTCAGTGAATCCGGGGTTTGGAGGGCAGTCTTTTATTGAGCGAACTTACAAAAAGATCACAGCTTTAAAACAAATGATCACGGCAAGAGGCGCTGATACGCTGATCGAAATAGACGGCGGGGTAAATATGATCAATGCGCGCAAGCTACTGGATGCAGGCGCAGATATTTTGGTGGCAGGTAGCTTTGTATTCCAATCCTCCGAGCCCCTGAAAACAATTGATGATCTGAAAAATGCTTAGCCGAAAAAGGTTAGTATTCTTGTCAATCATATTGATTCTTTTTTCTCGTTTAATAACAGGGAAGGGGAGCTGAAATAATATTCAACTCACAAGTTCGCCAGCTATAAATGATTTAGAACTCCCAGTAACCAGTTTGATTTAATATTAAAGGTCTAAAACTCATTGATGATAAAGCGTTACAGCTCCCTTATTTTCTCGCTCTTTCTGGTATTTTCTCTCCAGGCGCAGCAAGTTGTGATAGAAGGTAGCATACGCAATCATGAACAAGAGCCGATTTCAAACGCTTCGGTTACGCTGGAAGGCAACGCTTTTATAGGCACCTCGTCTGATTCTCTGGGTCAGTTTTCGCTACAGGTGAGCATTGTCGATTCCGTCAATATCATTATTCAACACGTTGAATACCAAACCCATACAGCGTGGATTAACAACCGTAACTTTAACAGTGTTTTATCCAACATTATCTTAAGCCCCGACACAAAATACCTCGATGAAGTAGCAGTTGTAGGACAGCCCAACAGTGAACGCGATCAGGCAAGCATAACCACCATAGATCCAAAAGAGATACAAATGCTTCCATCGCCATTTGGTGACTTCAATAAGGTATTGAGCACACTGCCTGGCGTGGTAAGCAACAACGAATTGTCGGCTTCCTATGCAGTAAGAGGTGGTAACTTTGATGAAAACCTGGTTTATGTAAATGATATTCCGATATACAGGCCGTTTCTGGTAAGGTCGGGACAGCAGGAAGGGTTAAGCTTCGTCAATCCAGACCTGGTTAGCAATATCTCTTTTTCAGCAGGAGGTTGGCAGCCAAAATATGGAGATAAGCTGTCATCCAGTTTGAATATCAGCTACAAAAATCCAAAGGAGAACCGCGCTTCGCTCACGCTGGGGCTTTTAGGCGGCAACGCGCATGTCGCACTTTACAATAAAGAAAGAAAGGAAGGGGTCCTAATCGGGATCAGGCATAAAAACTCAAAATATTTATTAAACACGCTGGAAACTGAGGGAGAATATTTTCCTTCCTTTACCGATGTTCAATTGCTGCTAAGCAAAGAGATTGGACAAAGCGGCAATACGTCGATCGAGATACTTTCTTCCTATGCCCGAAACAGGTATCTGATTGAACCGAGTTCTCAGCAAAATTCTTTTGGCACCTGGCAACAGATGATGCTGCTCAGCATCTTTTTTCAGGGAAGAGAAGTAATGGAATATGACACCTATCAGTCAGGCATAAAACTTTCCCATATTTTCTCGAAGAAGTTTGTATCTGATGTGATCCTATCAGGGCTTTATACGCTTGAGCGGGAGTACTACGATGTAGAAGGAGCCTATCGCTTGTGTGATATCAACAATGTACCTGGCAGCGATCAAAATGAATGTATTACCATCAGAGGTATAGGCTCAGAGTATAGGTCTGCAAGAAACAGGCTTGACGCTAAAATATTTAACGTAGAAAGCAGAAACACCCTCTATCTCAACAATCTAAACACGTTGGCGTTTGGTGTAGGTTATTCCCTGGAAGGAATTGACGATGTTTTTCAGGAGTACTCGTTTAAAGATTCTGCTGATTTTGTAGATGTCACCCACGCTGTGGACGCAAGTAACACCATGTCCACGTACAGATTCAATGCTTATGTTCAGAACACCACCCTCATCAATGCAAAAAATCAGATAACTTATGGCATTAGGTTCAATTACTGGAGCTTCAACAGGCAATTACTGATCAGTCCCCGGGTACAGTATTCGTTTGATCCTGAATGGGAACGTGATTTTGTCTTCCGCCTTGCCATTGGGATTTACCAACAACCTGCATTTTACAGAGAAATGCGTAATTCTCAGGGAGAAATCAACGATGACATTCGCGCACAAAGGTCCTTACACAACATCTTAGGCTTTGACTATAATTTAAAAATATGGGGCCGAAACTTCAAGTGGGTGACTGAGGCATACTATAAGCATTTGGAAAATGTAATTCCGTACGAAGTTGACAATGTTAGACTCAGATATACGGCCAATAACGATGCGGTGGCTTATGCTGTGGGACTTGATACCCGAATTAGTGGAGAATTCATTAAAGGTGCAGAATCGTGGCTAAGCCTGGGAATCATGAGCACCAAAGCTGATATAGAAGGAGATGATAGGGGATATATTAGAAGACCCTCTGACCAAAGAGTTAATCTGGGCCTTTATTTTCAGGATCATATTCCCAATGACCCTAGCTTAAGGATGTATCTAAGCTTGTTATATGGTAGTGGGTTACCTTTTGGACCTCCGAATAATGAGCAATACCGAAATTATTTTACCGGAAAATCCTATAGAAGAGTAGATATTGGCTTTTCCAAGATATTTGAATTCGACCAAATCCAAAGTCATGCAAAATTTCCCCTCAAATCAATCTGGATAGGGCTGGAGGTGCTCAATTTATTGGGCAATCAGAATGTGCTGTCATATACCTGGATCGAGACGGTAGACGATCTGCAATTTGCCGTGCCCAATTCCCTTTCAGCCAGATTCCTGAATTTAAAGATTGTCGCAAAGCTGTAGAGACGCGATTCATCGCGTCTCTAATGTCCATTGATTCCGCATTTGCCAACCTAATAACGCATAATGGCTACCATGGGCGTATCTACAGAATATTCCGGCAGGTTTTCTTGATCGAGCGTATACACCTCGCCTCCATTGATAAAAGTGTCGGTTGCTGCCTTGTTCAGGAGACAATAATCACCTGGCGCTCTCTGTTCGTTTATTGCCACAGTCTGGTCTGATTCATTAAACTTTCCCCAGACCTGGACACCCTGCGCCACAAAAAGTGCTTCTACGCGTCCATTAGCCGCAGCAGGGACAATCTTGGAAACATCGTAAGACGTCCTGCCTGTGCCAGCGAGTTCGCTGTACTTTCGAATATGATTATCTCTGTTCCTGCTAAATAAATCCCGCACAAGCTCCCACGATTTATTTTTTATATCCCCTGGTTTTACATCATCGGGATTTCCTTCAATGCTCTTCTCAAGCACGTGGTTGTACTGGTTTGCCACCCTGTAAAGATGCTTTATTTTTTCAGTACCATATAAAACTATGGGCGTCTCTTCTTCTTTTACGATATCAAGAATTCCTTTGGCTACATCCCTCAAATAATCTTCCAGTACGAATTCATCTCTTGTGTCTTCACCTCCCTGACCATGATACACTGTATTGCTTACGCCTCCTGTTGCCCCTTGTCTCTTTTGAACATTAGACAACACCTCGGTATACTTCATTCCATCCTCCAGGCTCATGGGGATATCTTCCGGAAGACTTACCTGGGAAATGGTGTGTTTAGTGGCCTCGAAAAAGCGAATTTTGTTGAGACTCAGGGTCAATACATAATACCTGCCGTCACCATGCAGCGCTGGCATCAGATCCTTGAGATTAAATGCATTTGAAATCATGACGGATTCCTTGAATGCATAAGGTACATTGTAGTACTCAAAGAAATCATCTGCAATAAAAACTGCAAGTCCATCAGATTGATTGCGCCAAAATCCAGTATCGTCTATCAGTTTATATCCTTCCCTGAGGTATTCCCGGGCCGCTGGCTCGGAAAATCCATTGCTTTGGAGTTCGTTTTTTATCTTTTGAATCTGATTTTTAAATAATATGATATCTTTCCCGTTGTTTACCGCTTCACCAGCCCTATGTGTGGGTATGTAAACTGAAATAAAATTTTTACTTTTTACTTCATTTAACTTTTGAATTTCTTCCTTATTAATAGTCTTCATATCTTTTATATCTAATTGTAAAAAATCATAGGTTAGAAATTAAACCTTAATTAGAAGCAGTTGTTTATCTGAAAATTTTTTGCAGAAATGATGTGCTATTTAAAAAGGATTTCGTCAATTTATTTATGTTCCGGATTTTTTGGCATAATATTGGATTTGGTGGGGGTAGCATTTAAAATTCTTGATATTTCTTGCTATTATTTTTAAAATCCCATTTATTTCGGATTGAATATTTTTACCACAATATAAATTTTAACTAAAAAGAGTATGCGAAACACTTATAAGCAATTTCAAATGTTTTTAATAGCAATGGTGGCTGTTATCCTAACGGGATCGTTTTCTACTGCAGTAGCTCAAGCTGACGAGATTACTGATGAAGAATTACAAACTTATGCCATGGTGATGGACTCAATTGATGCCATGAAAGCCACCATTCAGCGGGAATACAACGATCTGATCCAGGCTGAAGAGTTGATGCAGGGAGGAAAACGTTTTGTTGAAATTCAGGGCGCCAGTGAAGATTCATTAAAACTTCAGGAATTAGGGGTCACCGAAGAGGAGCGAATGGCCTATGATAACATTCAGGCAAAATACGAAGAGTTAACGGCCGAATTTAAAACCAATTACACCTCCTTAATAAAAGATGAGCTAGGGGGAACGGCTTACAATAAAATAACCAAAGCGATCAGCAGTGATCAGGAGGTAAAAACCAGATATCAGGAGATTTTATCTCAGGTTAAAAAAGAAAGAACCGACGAAAATCCCGAAGGCGACGTTGAAGGATAATGTTTAATTGTGGGGCATAATTAAACATTATCCGTGTAGAGACGCGATTTATCGCGTCTCTTTTTTAATTTATGGCGCCCCAAATAAATCACAAATGCGATAAAATACGAACGCTATAAATCGCGTAGAGACGCAAAATCAAATTTATATTTTTTTGATGTAATCCTCCTTTTTCAGGCCGTTGATTACTTCTATATTGATCCCATCTGATAGCCCGGTCTGTATTTCTCTTTTTTCAAACTGCTGGTTACCGGTTTGCACTTCCACAAAGGTTTTGTTCTCTTCAAATATTAAATTACTTTCTCTGATGGCCAATACGCTGTCCCGTCTGTCCAATACGATGTCCGCGTTGGCACTGTATCCAGCCCTGAGAAATGCACTCTCCTGCAAGTTTACTTCCGCTTTGATAGGAAACTGAATTGCACCTTCTTCCTCAACGCCCTTGGGTGAAATAAACTCCAGTTTAGCATGGAATCTCTCCGTGTCCAAAGCACCGATCACCAGGTCAAGATCCATCCCCTCCTTCAATTTTCCTACTTCTGACTCATCTACTTTCCCCTCAAAAATCATCTCATTCATGTCGGCAACAAAGGCGATGGTCGTGCCTTCATTGAATGTATTGCTTTCAATTACAAAGGAGCCTTCTTTTACCGGCACATCCAGAACCATACCTTCGGCTGTGGAGCGCACAAGATTAGATACGTTGTTCGACTTTTTAGAGGCACCTTCTTTGATCAGCTCTAGATTGTTTTCAGCAGCTTCCAGCGCCTGTTGCGCCAGATTAAAGTCCAGCAGAAAGGGATTGTACTCTACCTCAGAGATTACCTTTTGCTCAAAAAGGTTTTTTTGTCTTGCCAGCTCCTGCTGACTGTTTTTGAAATTAATGGTGGCATTTTTTACACTTGCCTCTGCATTGTTGAGAGAAACAACGTCTGGAATGATCTTGATTTTGGCAATTAGCTGACCTTGTTTTACAACTTCTCCGGCTTCTACAAAAAGCGTTTCCACCACACCGGATACCTGCGATTTCAATTCAATTTCTTTTCGCGGTAAAATGGAACCAGTGGCCACCGTTTTTTTTACAATATCTGTAACAAATAATGAATCTGTTTCATAGACCACGGGAGGTTCAACAGATTTTTGGTAGAGGAAATAACCTGTTCCAAAAAAGCTTGCAACTAAAATTAAGATTACAACAATGGTGATTATCTTTTTCATTTTTATACTATAGGTTGTATGTCAATTATTTTTTAGTCTATTCTTATCGCTTCAATCGGACTTATTTTAGCTGCTTTCCGTGCCGGGATTAATCCGGCCAATGCACCAAAAAAGATCAGCGTTAGAAGCGAAGCAATCGCAGTTTCCACGTTCACTTCCGGGGGACCAAACATGTCCAGCGAACCTCCAGGTTGTTGTCGGATGAAATGGCCGAGTGATTCTATTACAACAGTCCCCAAAAAGATCCCGATGTAGCCTGCAAAAGCGGTAATTACAATGGATTCCTGTAAAATAAGGCTGATGATGGAAAACGGCGTGGCACCAAGGGCTTTTCGAACCCCAATTTCTTTCGTTCTCTCCTTCACAATGATGAGCATGATGTTGCTAACCCCAATTACACCTGCCATCAATGTACCTGTTCCTACAATCCAGACAAAAATGCTAATGCCTGAAAAAAGGCCGTTTATCTGACCGAACTCTTTTTCCAGGTTTTCAGATCCAAGTGCATTTACGTCGTCAGGATGTACCTTATGCCGGTTGCGCAAAACTTCTTTAATTCCCTCTTCCACTTCTACTACACTCACGCCTGGTTTGGCCGTAAAAGCAAACCAGCCAATAGAATTTCCAAAGTTAAACGCCTGCTGAAAGGTTGTAAAAGGAACATAAATGGTCTGGGTGTCTCTGTTACCCTGCTCACCACTTCTCAAAGATTTAAATGTTCCCACCACCTGAAAACTTACGCCATTGATCAGTATATATTCGCCAATAGGATCTTCACCTTCTTCAAAGAGAACTTTATACACGCTCTCGCCCAATACAGCTACCTTCCTTTTGTCCTCAATGTCTTTTTGGTTGATGTGCCGACCATTATATACATCAACAATCTGCACCTGTTGGTACTCAGGGTAGTCGCCATGAATGGAAAAAGCCCCGGTTTTCGTTTTTCTGCTCACATTATTTCCACCTCGCCACCCTCCAAGGTTATTTCTTGGAGCCAAAATCCCCAAGCCCTTCACATTCTGCTCTACGGCTTGCTTATCTTCGTTGGTAAAGCCAATGAATCTGCCCGGCTTCATGCCCTGATAGGCCATCGTAGTACGGTTACTCCACACGAAACCACTGTTGGTAGCCCAACTTCCGAAATTTTTTGTCACGCCATTTTCCAGGCCATTGCCACTCCCAAGAAGCAACATCAACATAAAAATACCCCAGAACACCCCGAACATTGTTAGGAAGGTCCTTAGTTTATTCTTCTTCATGGTGGCAAGAATCTCCTGCCATTTATCGTAATCAAACATTTCTTGGGTATTGGGTTTTAGGTATTTGGTTCTGGGTATAAGGTGCTAGATTTTATAATTAATTGAATGTTAAACACCAAAATCTTCAAATCACTCGCTCATCAGCACTCGGTTCATAACCTATTCATCTTTTAAAGCCTCAATGGGATTTACTTTCGCTGCCTTTCGAGCTGGAAAGTAGCCTGCAAGCGCTCCGGATATTACCAACAATAGCGTCGCTTTTATTGCTATTGCCAGGTCAACCTTAGGATTGCTAAAAAACTCCGTTTCAATCTGAAAATTGATCATGGCCCAGTTTAACAGTTCTATGAGGCCGACGCCTGCCAGAAGCCCCAAATAGCCCGCCAATAAGGTTATCGCTATGGATTCCTGCAAAAACAGACTGATGATAGAAGCAGGTGTCGCCCCCAAAGCTTTCCTGACGCCAATTTCCCGGGTTCTTTCTTTCACCACAATAAGCATAATATTACTCACACCCACTATTCCCGCTACAATCGTCACCAACCCCACGCCCCACAAAAACATCTTGATGCCATTAAACAAACTTCTGAATTTCTGAAATTCTTCCACATTGTTCCAAATAAACATTGCTCTGTTGTCAGCAGGATCGAATTGATGCCGATGCGACATCAGGTTTATCACGTTCTGCTTGATAATATTGGACTCTTCAACATTGGCGTCTCCGGTGGTAAACATAATCTGATGTACCTGATTGGTTCCCTCGTAGGTGAGTTGCGCCACTGAAATCGGAATAAAAATCCTTCTCACCTCACCTTCATCGCCTCCATCTTCAAACACACCTATTACTTTGTACATGATTCCTTTTACATCAATCATCTTCCCGATCGGATCTTCCGTACCGAATAAGCCTTCAACTACTTTGGTACCGATCGCCGCTACCTTTCTTCGATGCTTTATATCCAGGTCATTGATGAATCGCCCTTTCACAGGTTTTTGGTTTTCAAGATAGCGGTGGTCGGGGTGGCAGCCCATCACTTCAAAGGAAGAATACTTTTCTTTATAGCGAATCGTGAATTCCCCATAACAGAAAAACCGGGAAGTAATTTTATCAACTCCTTCAATTTGACTGGCTATTGCAGCGTAGTCATAATTGTCCATAATCACTTGCCTGCCGGGCTTCATTCCTTTATAAGGCATGCTCGTTTGTCCTGCATTGATCCACAAGCTGTTGGTCGCTACATCACTAAACTGACCTTCTACACCATTTTGAAGACCGGTGCCAAATGCCAGCAAGAAAATGAGCATGAAAATCCCCCAGGAAACACTGAATGCGGTAAGGAAAGTCCTTAGCTTATTTTTCTTTACCGTGTGGTAAATCTCCTGCCACTTGTCCAGATCAAACATAATCTAATGAGCGAATTACTGAATTACTGATTTCTTGTACTTCTATTTTTCTTTCTTGCATGTATCTGGTTTAGTGTTTACTGCCCACTCGACCCCCTCAGCGCCGGGACTATGCCCGGGACAGCTCCCCCTGAAGCGGAGAGCCCGTAACGCCTAAAATTACAGCTCAACGAAAACAATTCATGCAGTAATCATAAACTATCTTTGAACTTTGAACCATTGACCTTGAACTCCATCTTCAACTTTCCAACTTCCTACTTCCCACTTCCCACTTCCAACTTTAAGCTTCCAAACCCCCTCAGCCTTCGGCAGCTCCCCCTGAAGCGGGGAGCCCGTAGCGACGGAAATTACGGCTCAACGACAACAATTCGTGCTAATAATCATTAAACTTATCTTTGAACTCTGAACTTTGAATCTTGAACCTTGAACTCCATCTTCAATCTTCCCACTTCCATCTTCCATCTTCCGTCTTCAAGCTATCTCAAAATCTTTGCTTATGATTACTCCGTCTTTTAAGCGGATCACTCGATCCGTTTTATCCGCTATATCATTTTCATGGGTAACAATCACGATCGTTTTTCCTGACTTGTTTACCTCCTTAAAAATTTCCATTACTTCATATGAAGTTTGGGTGTCAAGGGCACCGGTGGGTTCATCTGCCAATATTACCTTCGGATCTGATATCAAAGCCCTGGCGATGGCCACCCGCTGTTTTTGCCCACCAGACAATTCACTCGGCATGTGTTCTGCCCATTGCAGCAACCCTACTTTATCCAAATATTCAAGTGCCAGCTTGTTCCTTTTAGTCCGACCTACTTTTTGATAATACAGGGGCAGCGCCACGTTTTCCATGGCATTCTTAAATCCTAGCAAATTAAATGACTGAAAGACAAAACCCAGAAACCTGTTCCTGTAGTAGGCGGCCTTTGCCTCAGACAGGTTCCTAATTGATGTATCCGCAAGTTTATATTCTCCGGAATCATAGGTATCCAGAATGCCTAATATATTCAATAAGGTAGATTTTCCGGAACCGGATGAACCCATTATGGAAACAAATTCACCATTGGACACATGCATATCTATCCCCTTTAGCACGTGCAGGGACTGCTTGCCAACGGTATATGACTTATGGACGTCTTTTATATGTATCATAAATTCTCGGACTACCTGATAAAAATTAACCAAAAATGATCGGCCAAATAGGTCAATTTACGCCAACGTTTGAAACTCTCAATTTCGGTTTTCTATTAGCTTTTTCTTTCTGCACCTGGGGACGAATGGAAAATGTTTCTTCTTTCAAACCTATGGAAAGGCTTTCAACGACCTCTTATACCAAATTTTCTTGCCGGCTTCTGGTGAAAGTCGCGCTGATTTCTTTCAGATCCTACCGATTAGAATTCGATCAAATTTCATTTGAAAGGTGCAATTTAAAGTAGATATTACTTAATTTGCAAGCGTTATTTGAAATAGGGCCCGGTAATTATAGAACTGGAATTTATTATTGATGAATGGTAATAAAATACGAACCGCCACAGTTTTATAAGCATTGGAACATTTCTTAACTTGCGCTTTCTCGATTTTTGAAGCTATATTTAGCACCAAAATTGCAGACAAAATTTGAAGTGCAGGTATTCTGAACAGGGGATACACATTTTACCCTGTTTGGTGGCCAATAAAGTGGTACTAAATAAGGTGATCAGGAAAAGGAATCTGGTCCGCAGGCTAAAATTGATTGAATGCACCTAAAAAATAAATTCAGTGTTTATTTTATTATTATAGCGGTAATTACCTTTGGTGGTTCATCAGATTTGCTTTCCCAGGGCAAGAGATCCTTTATGATGTACAAGGATGAGCAGGGAATTGAAAGAAGCCTGTTCCGACAATTTCTGAACCGTTTTTCGGTGACCATGATGACCGGCTATGGTCGCACCTTCTACAATCACGACCTGGGCAACTATTCCTTGCTTCAAAAAGGTGACAATTTATATATCATCGAGAACGGCAGCCTTTCAGCGGCAGGACCGAATAGCGGTTATAACCAATGGCTTACAGACCCTCAATATACTGAAGGACTTCATACGTCGCCGAATGATGTGTTACTGAATTCGGATACAACAAGCATGGAGTTTAAAGCCCGAGGTACCAGCATTCCCATCCTTTTATCCATACATTATAATATTAGCCGCTTCAGGCTCGGAGTGGGTGTTGCGGCGGAGTATCATATTTTTAAAAGCCATTATCCCAAGTTTGATGACAATTTCTTGAATGATTATAATCCAGCTAAAGAAACCACGCTTCAAACCCGTTTTTTTGGAACTGTTGGAGCAAAAATCTACGACTACTGGGATTATTCCTTTGTCGTGGATGCACAATTTGGAAAGCACAATAGGGGCAAAATTTTCAACAAAAACGCGATCGATCAGGGATTGTACTTCAACCTTGGAATTCCTATTGAAAAAAATCTCTCAGAATATTTCCGGCTAGTGTTAAGACCTTCTTATGAATTCAGTAATTATACAGTCAATTTACCAGAATCTACAAATACAATTAAGCATAAATCACCCGCATTATACATCCATGCCGGTATTAGTTTAAATTTCCCTGAGATACCGCGATGTCCAATTAAATCTTGCCACACACAGATGAAGCACATCCATTTTGGCCGCGAATATAGGGGACAGCCATTGCCCAAAAAGCAGAACCCCGGGTATGGAGAGAATCATCCCGAACTTGAAATGTACAAAGGGCGGAAGAAAGGAGAGCGAAACAAACTTTGATCTTTGAGTGGGCTACTGATTTAGCGTACGCAATTGGTTTCAGTTTTTTTTTAGAAGCTTCTCCGTGCGTGACCGCCATTGGTTAATGAAAAATCCGGCACATCAGCAAACCGCTTATGAAAGAATTATCAGGTCAAAGCGCGCAGTCTTTTGTGTTATTTTTATACAAAATTTATGTAACTTGCAGGGTCAATTCTTAAAAGAAACAGTAGAAACGAATTATGGCAGAAGGAGCAAATGAGAATATCATCCCTATTAATATAGAGGATGAAATGCGAGGAGCCTACATTGATTACTCAATGTCGGTAATTATATCAAGGGCGCTACCCGATGTGAGGGATGGATTAAAACCAGTTCACCGAAGGGTACTTTATGGAATGCTCGAACTTGGTGTAAATTATAACAAATCTTATAAGAAGTCCGCCAGGATTGTGGGGGAGGTATTGGGTAAATACCATCCACATGGAGATTCATCAGTCTACTTTACCATGGTAAGAATGGCCCAGCCGTGGTCATTGCGTTATCCATTGGTCGACGGACAGGGAAATTTTGGATCAATAGACGGAGACTCTCCTGCTGCCATGCGATATACGGAGGCAAGACTGAAGCGGATTGCAGACGAGTTGTTAACAGATTTGAACAAAGAAACGGTGGATTTTCAGCCGAATTTCGACGATTCGTTAAAGGAACCTACTGTTCTGCCAGGAAAACTGCCAAATCTCTTGTTGAACGGAACCTCGGGGATTGCGGTGGGAATGGCAACGAATATGGCGCCACACAATCTTTCCGAAGTTGTAAATGGCACTATTGCTTATATTGATAATACCGACATTACCATCGATGAACTGATGCAGTACATTTCTGCTCCGGATTTTCCAACCGGAGGCGTCATCTATGGATACCAGGGAGTAAAATCCGCTTTTGAAACGGGAAGAGGTAGTGTAGTGGTACGCGCCAAGGCCATTTTTGAAACTACCAAGACAGGCAAGGAACAAATTATCGTCACCGAGATCCCCTACATGGTCAACAAGGCCAATATGATAGAGAAGACGGCTGCACTTGTCAATGAAAAGAAAATTGAAGGAATTTCTGATATTCGGGATGAGTCTGACAGGGACGGCTTGCGAATAGTTTATGATCTGAAAAAGGACGCTATTCCCAATGTTGTTCTGAATACACTTTTTAAATACACCCAGTTACAATCCTCTTTTGGAGTAAACAATGTGGCACTTGTGAAAGGCCGCCCCCAGACACTTAATCTGAAGGATCTGATTAAATACTACGTGGAGCACAGGCACGAAGTAGTGATCAGGAGAACAGAATATGACCTTCGTGAGGCTGAAAAACGCGCTCATATATTGGAAGGTTATCTGATTGCACTGGACAATCTGGATGAAGTTATCAATCTGATCCGTTCTTCGCGTGATCCTGAGGTCGCAAGAAACGGATTAATGGAACGCTTTGAGCTGAGTGAAATCCAGGCAAGGGCTATTCTGGAAATGCGTTTGCAGCGACTTACAGGCATGGAGCGCGACAAAATTGTCAGTGAGTATGAAGAAGTAAAAAGATTGATTGAAGATTTAAAAGACATTCTGGCCAACGAGCCAAGAAGAATGGAAATTATCAAAGATGAACTGCTTCAATTGAAGGACCGGTACGGTGATGAAAGAAGAACGACGATTGAGCACAGTGCGGATGATATTACCATAGAAGACATGATCCCAAATGAGGAAATGGTAATCACCATTTCACATCAGGGATACATCAAACGAACGCCATTAGTAGAATACAAGCTACAAGGCAGGGGGGGAGTTGGTTCCCGTGGTGTTTCCACAAAAGACGATGATTTTACGGAACATCTGTTTATAGCCCAAGCTCACAATTATTTGCTGATTTTTACCGAGTTTGGTAAAGTGTTCTGGAAAAAAGTTTATGCTATTCCGGAGAGCAGCAAAACTTCGAAGGGAAGGGCCATCCAAAACCTGATCAACATTGAAGCGGAAGATTCGGTTCGAGCAGTGATTAACGTACACAGCCTGGCGGACGAGGATTATATCAACAACAATTACCTGGTGATGTGTACCAAAAATGGAACCATCAAGAAAACTTCGCTTGAAGCATATTCAAGACCACGCCTCAATGGTATCAATGCCATCACAATTAATGAGGGTGACAGACTACTGAACGTGAGCCTTACCAATGGCGATAACCATATTATCATTGCCAAGAAGTCGGGAAGGGCCGTACATTTCCATGAGTCCGATGTAAGGCCGATGGGAAGGACCGCCGCGGGTGTGAGAGGCGTGCATTTAAAAGATGAAAATGATGCGGTAATAGGAATGGTTTGCGTTGCCAGAGAAGATTCGCACCTATTGGTAGTTTCCGAGAAGGGCTACGGAAAACGTTCTTCTATTGAGGAATATAGAATTACCAAAAGGGGAGGAAAGGGCGTAAAAGCCATGTCCATTACAGAAAAAACAGGTACTTTAATTGCTATTAAAGAAGTAACTGACTCGGACGACCTGATGATTATCAATAAATCCGGCATCATTATCAGAATCGCGGTAGCTGACCTTCGGGTAATGGGCAGGGCCACCCAGGGAGTGAGGCTGATCCGTTTAAATGAATCCGATTCAATTTCTTCAGTTGAAAAAATCGAAAAGATCGAAGAAGATGTGATTGATGGAGCTGAGGGCGAACTCGAAGATGGCATGGAAATTGAAAGTGGGGATGAAGATAAACCAAAATCTCCAAAAGTGGAGGGCGTCATTATTGATGAAAATACCGACATCAGCGCAATAGAATCTGCTATTGAGGAAATCGAAAATGAGGACGAAGACCTCGGTGATGAAGATGATCTTGATGATGAAGACGACAATGACGATTTTGATGATGAAGACCTTGATGATGAAAACCGTTAACTAAACCCAATTTTTTAATTATTCAGAACAACCAATTTTGAGATGCCATCATAAACATAAGGCTTTAGTAACGCAAATCCTTCAGCTTTATGAGGCGTTTCAAATCTTTAAACACAAATGATTTATATGAAAACCATGCAAAAGTTAGTACTTATTTTTGTGTTCTGTTTTGCTACTGACATGGCGTTTGCCCAGAGCTCTAACATCCGCAAAGCAGAAGCAGCAAGAGACAAAGGTAACCTTGAAGAAGCAATGCAATTGATAGAGGAAGCCTCTAACCATGATAAAACAAAAGATGATCCCAAGACCTGGTTTACTAAAGGAACCATTCACGAAGCAATGGTATTTGACGCCGAAGGGAATTTGAAAGACGAAAGTCAGATCAAGAAGGCAGTTGATGCATTTGAAAAGGCTAAAGGGATGGATAAAGCCAATGGAACCTACGCGGTATTTGCTGATCAGCGAATAGAAGCAATGTGGGGTCAGTTTATTAATAAAGGAGCTGAAGCATACCAGGCTCAGGATTTTGCGCAAGCTGCCGAAACTTTTAAAACAGCAAGCGAATTGAAGCCACAGGACACCACCGCTTTTTTATATGGTGGGATTGCGGCACAGCAAGCTGAAATGTGGGACGAAGCCCTGGCAAGCTATTACAAATTGATGGATCTGGGATATGATAAAATAGATGTGTACAATAGCGCCATCTATGTAGAAAGGGCGATCAATAAAGATGATGCAAAAGCGCTAGAAGTTGTGCAAAGGGCAAGGGAGCTTTTCCCTGACGACAGCAATTTGATGAAGGACGAAATTAACCTTTTGATTGCGGCTGATCGCGCTGATGAAGCCCGACAGAAATTACAAACGGCCATAGAGGCGGAGCCAGACAACGCAAATTTGTATTATAACCTCGCTTTCTTAAATGATGAAGTCGGCGAAAAAGAAAGAGCAATAGAACAGTACAAGAAAGCTGTAGAACTTGATCCACAGTATTTTGAAGCCAATTTCAACATTGCGGTAATCCATTACAATACCGCTGCGGAAATGATCAAAGAGGCCAATGACATGGACCTTAAAACTTATCAGAAGCAGGGAAAAGCCATTGAAGAAAAAGCAGCAGTAGAATTCAAGAAAGCGCTTCCTTACCTGGAAAAATCTCATGAGCTAAAACCCGAAGACGAAACTGTTTTGCAGACCTTGCAGACTGTGTACTCTCAGTTAAAAATGAATGATAAAGTAGTTGAAACTTCTGAAAAGCTTCAGGCTTTAACAGGTGTTGAAGAATAATATATAGCAATGAGCAGAGAAAAGCCGAAGACACAAATCTTCGGCTTTTTTGTTGCGTTTCCTTTGTGGCTATTTCCTCTCCTCGTGGCGCGGCAAGTTAACTTCTATACATCGCAAATACGAATTCCTTCTTTTAAAGACGCCAGCTTATCAGCTTTTTTAGGGACAAATTCCTGGGCAACAAATCCTTGAAAGCCAGTTTCGTTGATCGCCTTCATGATGGCCGGGTAATTCAACTCCTGGGTTTCGTCAATTTCGTGACGGCCGGGAACTCCCGCGGTATGGTAATGGGAAATATATTGATGATGTTTTTTAATAGTAGCAATTACATCACCTTCCATTATCTGCATGTGGTAAATGTCATATAAAAGCTTGAACCTTTCTGAACCTACAGCCTTGCAAAGGGCAACACCCCATTCGGTATGGTCGCACTGGTAATCGGGATGATTTACCTTGCTGTTCAGGAGTTCCATTACCATGGTTACGTTATGCTTCTCCGCAACGGGCATCAGCTTTTTTAATCCGATGGCGCAGTTTTCAATTCCTTTCTGGTCATCAAGGCCATTGCGATTGCCAGAAAAACAGATGATTTGCTTGTATCCCGCAGCAGCCACTCTCGGAATCATTTCTTCGTAGCTTTTGATGAGTTCTTCATGCAGGGCCGGGTTGTTAAAGCCCTTTTCAATACCCATTCCTGCGCCCCAGGGCAGGGCGCATGTAAGGCCATATTCTTTCAAAACAGGCCATTCATCTGGCCCCACCAGCTCAATAGAAGCAATACCGATTTCTTTGGCTGCTTTGCATAAGTCAGAAAAAGGGATGTCATTATAGCACCATCTGCAGACAGAGTGGTTGATTTTTCCTTTTAAAGTTTCCGGTAGCATTGATTCTGCTGCTTGCATACGTTGTGCCATTGAAGTTCCTAATAAACTCAAAGCTACTGTGCCTCCAATCTTTTTGATAGAGCTCCGCCTTGAATAGCCTATTTGATTTTTTTTCATTTTTCTATATTGAATTGATAACTGCTATTTTCTGCCTGTAATTACCAAATGCCCTGATGAATAATTTTTAATATTAAGAAAATCAGCCATTTCGTCAAAGTATTTCCTCAGGAAGAAAGACCCAATTTGCCAATCTATAGATTTTAACTATTGCCTCATAAATAGTATCGATTTTTATTATAACTTTCCCATCGGTAAATTTGAAGTATAAAAAATAAAGGCGCGCTTTAAAAAATATTTATAATTTAAATCAACCAAAATATGTCAACACACAAAAAACTCACAACAGCTTCAGGAAGAATTTATGTAGAACATGAAGACACCATGTCTGCCGGACCTCGGGGACCGCTATTGCTCCAGGATTATATCCTGCATGAAAAACTAGCACATTTCAATAGAGAGCGCATTCCAGAACGTATTGTTCATGCAAAAGGCTCAGGCGCATTTGGAACTTTCACCGTTACGCATGACATCACTAAATATACCCGGGCAAAACTCTTTTCAGAAATTGGCAAGCAAACCCGGCTTTTTATTAGATTCTCTACCGTAGGGGGCGAGAAGGGGAGTGCAGATACAGAACGAGACCCCCGGGGATTTGCTGTTAAGTTTTATACCGAAGACGGAAATTTTGATCTGGTAGGGAATAATACACCCATCTTTTTCATTAAAGATCCCAAAAAATTTCCTGATTTTATTCACACCCAGAAGCGTGATCCATACACCAATCTAAAATCACCGACTGCCATGTGGGACTTTTGGTCGCTGAACCCGGAGTCTTTACATCAGGTGCTGTTTGTAATGACGGATAGGGGAACGCCGTACACTTACCGCCACATGCACGGATTTGGTAGTCATACGCTCTCAATGATCAATAGTAACAATGAGCGATATTACGTTAAATACCATTTTAAAACTGCACAGGGAATTAAGAACTTCACAGGACCTGAGGCTGATCAGATGCGGGCTACAGACATGGATTTTGCACAAAGAGACCTGGTGGAATCAATCGAAAAAGGGGATTTCCCAAAATGGCATCTGAAAATACAGGTGATGTCAGAAAAAGAGGCAGAAACCTACCATATCAACCCTTTCGACCTCACTAAAGTTTGGCCTCACAGCGATTATCCTTTGATAGACGTAGGCGTGATGGAGCTGAACGAAAACCCTGACAACTATTTTCAGGATGTTGAACAGGCAGCTTTTGCACCGGCGCATATCGTTGATGGATTGGGCTATTCTCCTGATAAAATGCTGCAGGGACGACTGCTGTCTTATCCGGATGCACAGCGATACAGGCTGGGAGCCAACTATGAGCAGATACCGGTGAACCGTTGTCCGTTTGCCACCAACAACTACCAGCGTGACGGGCAGATGCGTGTAGATGGAAACAGCGGCAGAAAGCCTAATTATTTCCCAAACAGCTTCGACGACATTGAGGTGGATGAAAATTACAGGGATATTGGCATGGACCTGCATTCGAACAGGGCGGATTACTTCGACAGGAATGCCCCCGGAGAAAACGATCATTATTCGCAACCCGGCAATTTGTACAGAAATGTGCTAACCGCAGAAGAAAAAACCAATACCATCAATAACATTGTAGGTGCTATGAGTGGCATTGCCGGACCAAAGCGCAACGAGATCATTGGCAGACAATTGTGCCACTGGTTCAGAGCTGACATTGAATTGGGCACAAGAATAGCAGAAGGGCTGGGCGTAAATGTAAACCAATTAATGGCGGAGATGCCCCATTAAAAGGCACCCACTGAAAGCGTGATAAGGCCGTCTAAATGAAAGTTTAGGCGGCATTTTTTCTATTATAAGTCC
>CAZWQB010000019.1:0-7742 GCA_964636035.1 uncultured Roseivirgaceae bacterium | reverse complement strand
AAATACTGGCTGCCAGATGGATGAATAATAGGAGAAACCAGCAGCGTAATGCCAAAAGTTCTGACTTCCCGAGCGAAGCTGTTCACCAAGCATAGCTTTCCTAAAAAGGTAAACTAAACTATTGTTCTTCAGTTATTTATAAAACTGTACCTGATAATGTAAGGGAACTTTTCAAGAGGGGCAGATCTGCCTTTACAAACCCAGCATTGGTATTATAAGAACAATTTTTTCACACAAAACCAAATCTAAAATGAAACACTTTTTTTCTTTACTCAAAATCAAATCTGGTTTTTTGACCTTTGCAATTCTAGCTGCTGGCCTGTTAGCCATGAATGCCTGTAAAAACACTGGCGCCAGTGAGGGAAATACTACCTATGGTACCACTTCCGGTACCACCGATGATGCTGATTACGGTACTTCTTCCGGGACCACCGAAGGGACAACTTCCGGAACTACTTCTGGTGCAGATTATAATAGCTCTTCAGGCACCACCTCCGGAACTACATCCGGCACCACAGGATATATCAATGAAGATGATGGCGTATATGACGACCAGGATGACATGATGGACCAGGATGATGCCAACCCAGGAACTACCTCGGGTACGACCGCGGGCGCCACTACCTCCGGCGTCAACGAAACTGGAAGCCCCTCAGGAACGACAAGCGGAACAACTACATCAGGTACCACCTCAGGCAGTACCGGTGGAACAACATCAGGGTCAACTTCGGGTTCTACAACCTAATGTAAAATTACGCTGCTTCAATGATCGTCCTGTTCGATACGCGGGACGATCACTGAAACTTCCTTCATCCATGAAACGACGGCTGGGCCTGATCTGGCTTCCGACAATCGATGTTACAAAGTAGTAGAACCCGTGCTTTTATTGAGAAGCAGGAGGCTGACAAGTGCAGAGCACCTCTTTGAAAGGCCCGTCTTCTTCATAGTTTGGCAGGGACGGAATTTTCATAAAAATCACCTCGAGTTGAACAACCTTTTCTGAAGAAATGCTATTCCATTGATTCAACACATAGCGACAAAAATACCGCCTGTAATGGCTATTACTGATGAAGAGAATATTTTCTGAATATTTTCTCCACCTGTCGTTCTTGTAAGTTCCTGCAACGTATGCTGGCTTTTGATAATCTATTTCCAAGCCCCCACGCCGGAGGTCGATTTTCCGTCCTTCTTCCGTAGTTCCTTCCAAAATAAACCATCCGTCGTCTTTAAATACGGCAGGTGCAAACATGGACCAATACTGGTCTACCCGTAAAAAATGGCCTACCCAATTGAGCCCAAATTCCGGAATTTCCACCTTCAATGTTCGAATATTCCAGAGAAGCATATAGCAAACAAAGAAAAAGGCAAAGGCAGAATGAAGAAGTTTTTTTACGCTAATTCCTCTGAAAGCACCATTGTATAATCGTTCCGGACGATCTTCTGACGGAGTAAAGTGAGGAAAAATGGCGGCAAAGTTATTTCTTATGTAAATAACGCTGCTTCCGATTACTGAAAGCCCGGCTGCTTTTTTACCCGCTTTTTTGAAGTACTGATAAAAGCCTGATGGGATAAGCCCCAGCATAGCCGTTGTACAAATTAATGGAAACAGCCCGACATTAATAGAAAGGGCGATGCCCACGTGCAAAAAGCCAAACACCACGATAAACACCACCCTGAACCAGCTTACAAAAAAAGGCAGGAACAATACAAAAGGCAATATTAACTCCACGTAATATGTAACGGCAGTCAGCATTTTAAGAAGAAATTCCTGCTGATATAGGAGTTTACCAGCTGGAAATAAAATCATGTCGAGGCTCAGCGCATAATAAAGGGCAGTGAAGTCTGTCGTCCATTCAGGAGATGATTTGTGTAAAGCAGAAAAAAAATAAACAGAAAATAAAAGTAAAAGATAACCAATACTGGCCCAGGATGAAAATTTTTGAGAATCATGTTTCCCTTTCTCTAATATTGCGTCCACAGAAAAACGCTGGCCCCAGGGTAGAAACATCCCCCAAAACAAGAGTAACCGAATCAGGTCGTCTCCCGCTTGCTGAATCAACGGATTTCTGTTGTGCAGAGAAAGTAAAAACAGCCAGCAAAGAAATGTGAATACCTTTGTTCTAAATCCTATTAATAAACCCAGAATACAAAACAGGTTGACCAAAAAAAGCAGCGTGACGATGCCTTCACTCGATGCACCTGTATAGATGGAAAAATAAGAAGGATTCCAGGCATAGTTGAAAAGGGCAGGCAGGGGCATTACCCCATCATTGGTGTAATGTGCTTTCATGTCTCCGGCCCTTATAAAAAGGTCCAACAGGAGCACTACAGAAATCCCGATTCTTAACAGGGAGAGGGACCGTACGTCAAGGGTGGCAACTTGCTTAAATCGCGTTAACAATCTCTAAAGTATTATTTGGATGAAGAGGACATCAAATGTTGCTCCGGCGGAGCAAGAATTCCAGACTCGCAAGGGCTTGCTATTCTACATTCCCGGTCTTTGCTTCTTTCGTCAGCCCCTTTTCCTTTCCTGCTTTTGATTGATCCTGATACCTTTCATCCTTGTCATACAGGCCGCCATTCCTCTTACCGCTCACATTTTCTCCACCAGATTTGGATGAACCAATTGTCAGATCAAAATTGAATTGTTTCTCCAATAAAACGCCAATTACTATTCCAATGCCCAGGCTCGCAATCAAAGAAAAAGAATGATTCATAATTTCAATTTTTTGGTGATAAATTGAAAGCAAAACTATAAATCGGAGATAATTGTTAGAAATCAGTATGCTTAAACTATTTTTGTTTAGCGATTTCCGTTTCCTTTTTTTCAATTAAGCCTTAGTGGCATATTTCCTGATTTCAAAAATAACAGTAAACTGAAGCACGCCGCCATGAAACAGTATAAAATCCGAATAAAAGGGGCGACAAACGACTACCTTCGAAAAGCTTCTTGAATCATATTATGCCTAAACAAGTTTGTCAAAGGTTCTGACCATTAAATATATACAGATGCAAAAAAGATATTTCGTTTTAATGTTATTGATTCCTCTCTTTTTGACTTCGTGCGCAGAAAGTCAGAATACAAAACTCCCGGAACAATTAAGTGAAGAAGAAAAGGAGAATTTAAGCCAGGCAACATTTGCCGGGGGCTGTTTCTGGTGTGTAGAAGCAGTGTTCGAGCGGGTAGAAGGTGTTAAAAGTGCAATATCCGGCTATGCAGGAGGTAGCGAACCCAATCCGACTTATGAAAACGTAAGTGCAGGAAAAACCTCTCACGCCGAGGTGGTCACCATCTATTTTGATTCCTCAGTAGTGGCTTATCGGACCTTGCTTGAAGTGTTTTTTGCTACCCATGACCCCACCACTCTCAACCGACAGGGACCGGACGTTGGGGCCCAATACCGCTCGGTTGTGTTTTACCATAGCGATGAACAGAAGAAAGCAGTTGACGAATATTTGTCTCATCTAGAGCGCGCAAATAAGTTTAAAGATCCCATCGTAACACAGGTTGTCCCTTTTGAAAAGTTTTATGAGGCCGAAGCCTATCATCAGGAATACTACGTGCTACATCCAGACAATTCCTACATTCGTGCGGTAACAGCCCCCAAGATAAAAAAATTTGAAAAGGAATTCAGGGCCATTTTGAAGGAAGAATATAAATAGGTTAAGAGGCTGACGATGATCAATAGGAATATAAATAACCTTCCGCTTTGGCAGTTTGAATCCCTTGCTCTAAATCCTGCGATCAGGCATTTTGTTAGCGGGCGTGAAGGTGGGGTATCAAAAGGAGAAAAAGGCGCATTAAACTTAAGTTATAATGTGGGAGATATCCCTGAAAACGTGCTATACAACAGGACACTCCTGGCAGAAGCTATGGGAGTGGAAGAAAGGAACCTGATCTTCCCAAAGCAGGTGCATGGCAACGCGGTTCTACAGATAAATAATGTAAACGCAAAGCAGGATTTAGATCCCGGAGACGCCCTCATCTCTAATATTCCAGGGATTTGTTTGATCGCTACTGCTGCTGATTGCGTACCTGTTTTATTCTTTGACGAAGCCAAAAAAGCCGTCGCAGCCGCCCATGCCGGATGGCGAGGTACTGTTGCAAAAATTGTTACCAACACTTTATTGGCTATGGGAACAGCATTTGGTTCCAGGCCAATCGATGTCAAGGTTGGAATTGGACCATCAATCAGTCCGCTGGTGTATGAAGTGGGAGAGGAGGTGGTAGATGCTGTCCATCAAGCCTTCGGAGCAGATGCCGGAAATTTGTTGATAAAACCAGAAAACTCCCGAAAGCCAAGATTCAACCTGTGGGAAGCGAATAAATTACAACTTCTTAAATTGGGAGTGCCAGAAGAGAATATAGAGGTAGCGGGGATTTGCACCTACTCGAACAAGGACAAATTCTTTTCAGCCAGAGCCTCTAAAAGCAGTGGAAGGTTCGCTGCCGGCATTATGTTGGTTGATTGACCAGCCGATTTTGAATAGCTTTTAAAATTTTTGATCCTCTGCTTTTGAAACCTGCTGAAGCATAAGGCAATTGGTCTTCAATTAAAACCCTCAATTCTCTTTGAAGATCAGCTTCATTGCGGGTAAGTTTGAATAAGATACTCATCGCAAATACTTTTACAGCAACGGGCTCCTTTTTATTTTCCAAAAAGTTGAAGCACAGCGATATCAACTTTCCGTAATAGGCCAGTGGTACATCTATTGCTTCCAGCACTTTCAGTGAGTTTCTTTTTACGCCATCGTGGATATCCTGGTCTTCCAGCTTATCAATAAATTGGCGCAGGTGCGGGTAAACCAGTTGCGGATGATGATGGACGCAGCCCGAAACGACCCAGGCCGCCCGCTGGGTCAGCCGATAGGAGCCGCGGAAAAACAACGCCATTAAATTGGCGAATTTATCAGGGTCGTCGCCGATGTGGTTCACAATCAGGTCCGTATTGGCCTTAGAATGTGCTGACAAAATCTGTTCTTCAAGGTTCATAAACCACTAAACTTCAGCCCAAATATAGCAGGATGGAAGGATAAATGGAACCCGTTGCAAAAAAAGCCCATCAGGAACAGGTCCTCCCTGATGTGTAAGCGGGGCTTATTGTTTGACAGAACTCATATTTCAAGTAGTGCTTCCAACGAGCCGAGGCCGCGTCACATTCGTCCCCGGCTTCGCAGATATCTAAACAGGAAAACTCCGGCTACTGCCAGCGCGGCACCTGCAGCAAGACCAATTAATTGTGGCTTGTTGTCTTCGTTGATAATGGGCGGCAAACTCTTTAATCCATTGGCATCTACTACTGCAGGTTCTCTTACATAGCGACCCTTTGCGGGAACTGCATAAATTGCAAAGTTATTCACCAGTTCATCCAGTTCCAGGTTGAGCAATTCGCCTTCTATTGGTATGCCGTGGCCGCAGGCTGCTATGCGCGGTCTTAAAGAAGCAAGTAGCTTCACAGACTGGTGGGCTTCAAACCAGTCGTAGGTAAAGTACTGAGGGGGGCCGTGCACTTTCTGAGCCTGAGAAACCACAGCGGCTAAAGACTCCTGTTTAACCGTTACGAACGCGTCTCCCGCGATTAGAGTGCCGTCACTTTCTCTAAAGAACGACACATGTCCGGGAGCATGTCCCGGTGTATGCAGAATTTTCCAATCCGGAAATCCGGGCAAGGTGTCACCGGAAAATTGCTTGAGATTTTCAGAAATGTCGATGGGCCGATTAGGGAACAGGAACGACATCAAAGTCATAGAGCCACCTCCCGCAGTTGGATCTGGTGGAGGATAATGGGACTTACCCGTCAGAAAAGGCGCCTCAAGAGGATGCGCGTAAATTGGAACATCCCAGTGGGGCAGTAAATTTCCGATAGCCCCTACATGGTCAAAATGGCCATGGGTCAGGAAGATTGCTTCAGGAGCTTTGTCTTTGCCAAACTGCGCTGCAGCAGCACTGATAATTTTACCGGAGTACCCGGCCAATCCGGCATCTACAAGCGCCCACGATCCTTTATTTTCAATGAAATACACGTTTACAAACACAATCTTTAAGCGATAGACACCTGGCGCAACGTATTCCAGGCTGGCTGTCTTTGTCTCTGGTGCAGTTAGGGTTTCGGTATTTTCCATGAAAGTGTAGTTAATTAAGGCTTCTTTAAATAATGGTTCATTAATCAAACACACTTCCCCCTGGTTTGTTAAACTTTAATATAGATTTAACTGCGCTTTTCTTTACAAACTTTTTGTCAATCCCCTTAATAGTTTGTTTCTTTGTGCAAAATTATTTCGCTTTGCTTTTTATCTTTACATACTGATTTTGCGCGGTATCTCAAAAGAAATTTTCAAAAATTTAGGTGGGGTTGAACTTATTACCTGTAAAAATTGTAAACAATAAGGTAATTATTAGCTCATGGTATTAATTTGAAGCTATCATGGTACCTGAGGAAGCAATGCTTTTGGGATCCTGGATTCTATATATGAGATGTATATGTTCCAGTTTCTGCAATGGCTTCTCGAAGGTCAACAATGCAATATTACATCATTGACACTGAATAACTTTACTTTAAATTAAATTATTTTATAAGACTAGCGACAAATATTTAACAATATTGGGTTACTCTTTTAATTGAAAATGTATAAATATATAGATGAGACAACTGAAAATAACTAATACTATCACTAATAGGGATAGTGCTACATTGGAAAAGTATTTTAATGAAGTATCCAAAGTAGACCTACTTACTGTTGATGAAGAGATTGATTTAGCACAGCGGATTAGGGAAGGGGATCAATTAGCATTGGAAAAATTAGTAAAAGCGAATTTGCGATTTGTGGTATCTGTAGCAAAGCAGTATCACCACAGCAAAATGCCACTCAATGATTTGATCAACGAAGGAAATCTGGGCTTGATCAAGGCTGCAAAAATGTTTGACGAAACCAAAGGATTTAAGTTTATTTCTTATGCCGTATGGTGGATCAGACAATCTATTATGCAGTCGTTGGACAATCACTCCCGATTGGTGAGAATTCCCGGAAATAAGATCAACTCGCTTACTAAAATCAGCAGGGCGGAAGCTACCATAGAACAGCAATTTGAAAGACAACCAACCGAAGAGGAACTGGCTGACTTTATGGGCGTGGACGTTTCCGAAATTAAAACTGCCAATACCGCTGCCATTAAGCAGTCATCCTTGGATGCTCCTTTTGCAGAAGGAGAAGATAACTCACTGTTGGATATCCTGAATGATCAGGATGCTGATTCTGTGGACGAGTCGCTTGTAAATCAAGGCTCATTGTACACGGAATTGACCAGGCTGTTGTCTTTATTGTCAGAAAGAGAAAGGGATATTATCAGCATGCATTTCGGAATTGGCAAAGAATACAGCCAATCACTGGAAGATATTGCGGATAGTCTTGGCCTGACCCGTGAAAGAGTTCGACAAATAAAAGAAAAGGCTTTAAGAAAACTTAGATCTACTGCTGGTCTGAAATTACTACAGCCTTACCTTGCATAATTTCAAAGTAACTTCTTATAAACCTCGTTTATATCAAAATATACCCGAAAGACATAATGCTTTCGGGTATATTTTTTTACCCATCCATGAACGTTAAAGATGATTGTCATGGTGGAGCCAACCATCAACAGTATTTTTGTTCGGAACTTATTAACCTGAGTTCGATTTTTGATTCAGCTCAAAACCTTATTAGTACGTCATCTCGGAAATTTTCTTTTTAGTTTTTCAAAAAAA
>CAZWQB010000018.1:27895-30066 GCA_964636035.1 uncultured Roseivirgaceae bacterium | reverse complement strand
AATGGGGCATGGTCTTGTTGTCGATCTCAACATTCAATACGGTATGTGTAATCATGGGAATTATAAATGTTAAATTTTGAATTATAGATTATGGAGATGGAAGTTCACCAACGCTTTTCAGGCACTAGATGAAATGATGACAAAATGCAGAGGAGTAAAAATACGCCGAAGGGAAACCGATAATAAAATGGTGCTCAGTCAGGTAAGAATAGCTAGTTGATTTTAACATGAGTTTCTGGTTTAAAGCTGATCTAATCGTGATTAAATCTAGAATAAAATTTAGAAAAATAAAATTATTCGTATAGAAAAAATGCAATAATATTACGTGTTTAAACATGTTTATTAGCTGTTTATCCTCCGAAACTTTAACAGAACGGACTTATACTCATGTCTGCCATAGACAGGATCGTGAATTCCTCTTTACCTTTTATCGTTGTTAAATACCATTCCTGAAAATTGTATTGGAGGTGATGGCTCGTCTTAGTAATTTCAGGGTTATTTAATTTATTGTTTACTCTATTCATATCTATGCTTCAATTTAATAAAACCAGTATAATGACTTTCGTCATTTCGGTTCTTAGTCTCAACCTGCTTTACGCTCAATCTGATGTCTATAAGTATTCACTGGATTTGACGCAACCAGTGAACGATCAACTGATGGTGAGTCTCGAGACTCCTGAAATAGATCGAAAGAAGATCAAATTTTACATGCCGCAGATTATTCCGGGCACCTACAGGAAAAGTGACTACGGTATGTTTGTATCTGACCTAAAAGCTTTTGATAAGAAAGGCCGCTCCTTACCGGTCACACGGCTTGACACGAATTCATGGGAAATTGAGAAAGCGGATAAGATGGTAGCACTGACTTATATGGTCGAAGATATTTTCGACACTGAAAAAGAAAATCAGGTATATATGATGTCTGCCACCAACATTGAGGAAGATAAAAATTTCGTAATCCATACGCCCGGTTTTTTTGGGTATTTTGAAGATCGCAAGGAGCAACCTTTCGAGATTTCTATTACCAAACCGGAAAGTTTTTACGGAAGTACAGGACTTATCCCGGTGTCAACCACTGCTACCAAAGATGTATTCAGAACCGGAGATTATGACCTCCTTGTGGATTCTCCTATGATGTACAATGTGCCGGACACCACATTCATTGAAGTTGCCAATGCAAAGGTACTTGTGTCGGTATATTCACCTAATAAATTGGTAACCTCAAAGTATCTGGCAGAGAACTTTGAAAAACTGTTAAAGGCCACAGCCAAATATTTGGACGGCGATCTTCCTGTTGAAAAATATGCATTCATACTTTATTTTGCAGATCCGCAGACAGCAAGTCCGATGCAGGGCGCGCTTGAACACAGCTATTCCAGTTTCTACTACATCTCCGAAACGCCGCAAGAGCAAATAATATCAGTAATGGTAGATATTGCTGCGCATGAGTTCTTCCATATTGTGACGCCACTCACAGTACATTCTGAGGAAATAGCCAATTTCAACTTCAATGAACCTGACCTCTCAAAGCATTTGTGGTTATACGAAGGGGTTACAGAGTACTTCTCGGATCATGTGCAGGTAAAGCATGACCTGATCTCTGAACATAAGTTTTTGGAGAAGCTGGCCACTAAAATGAACCTCTCACAGAACAACTACGACGATAATCTTCCATTTACCGAATTAAGTGAGAAAGCAGCAGAAGAACATAGTGGTGAATACGGCAACGTATATGAAAAAGGGGCTTTAATAGCGGCTATGCTGGACCTTCAGCTCTTAGCTTTGTCGGAAGGTAAAATGGATCTGGTGGATTTGTTACAGCAATTGAGTGAAAAATATGGTAAAGATCAGCCTTTCGAGGATGAAGAGTTGTTTGATGTCATCACTCAAATGACTTATCCTGCCATCGGAGAGTTTTTTGAAAAGTATGTAGCCGGACCTGAGAGTATTCCTTATAAAACCATTTTGGCGAAAGCCGGGATCAATTATGTGCAGGAAGAAGATCAGCAAGTGGCCAGCCTGGGGCAAATTCAGATCGGGTATAACGCTGAAATGGGTGCCCTGGAAGTGGGAAGCACGGCCTCGATGAATGAATTTGGAAAGCAAATCGGATATGAAACCGGCGATCTCATTCGCGCTCTTCAGGGAAATGAGCTGACTATCAGCACTGT
>CAZWQB010000018.1:11398-27795 GCA_964636035.1 uncultured Roseivirgaceae bacterium | reverse complement strand
GATGAATTGAGATTTGGTGAGTTGGTCCATGTATTCAGTGCTTATGCTTCCCGTCTGTCGGAAAATGGAGAAGCGGATCAAAGAGGAGTAAACAGTATTCAACTGGTTTACGATCAGAACAGGTGGTGGATTGCCAGCTTAATATGGAATGCAGAATCAGAAAATAGCAAAATCCCAAATTCCTTACTGGAAAAATAATTGAAATAAATTTTGTATCGGAGTGCTATAGGGAGCTTTGAGGGGCTTCTATAGCACTTTTTTGTTTTTGTTGAAGGCCAAATTTTGTTTTTTTAAGATAAAGTGGCCGGGATAGCCTATGCGTCACTGAATTTTTATGCTCAATTATCTCCTATCCTGAAATGTAAGTTTCCCCTGATTATTCCCCCTACCTCCCAAATGGGTTTGTATACATTTGCGTTGTATAAAACCTTAATTATCAAGTAATTTATGAATCATCCTTACGTTTCCCTGCTAAGAACTGCCTGGAAATATGCCGGCAAAGCACGGGGCAAATATATACTCATATATCTCCTGTTCATTCTATCCAACATTGTGGTTGCCTTGCATCCCTTGTTGTATGGATGGTATGTAGATTCCCTCCAATTAGAAGGTTCAGAAGTTTTGTCCTATACCTGGATGTTTGCAGGAGGCTACCTGGGGCTGAAACTGGTTGAATGGGCGTTTCATGGCCCGGCGCGAGTGATGGAAAGAAAGCTTGCCTTTCATTTAAGTAAAAACTTCCTGGATGAACTTTACCATCAAATCCTGCATCTTCCCGTAAAATGGCATAAAGATAACCATAGCGGTGCTACTATCAACAAAATACAGAAGGCCTTTGGAGCATTGAAAGAGTTTTTCCAAAACGGCTTTATCTATGTGCAGGTTCTTGGGAAATTTGTTTTTTCATTGGGCGCAATGTGCATCTTTAGCCCCATGTTTGGCTTTATAGGCGTCTTGATCGGTGTGTTTACCGTTTGGGTGATATTTCAGTTCGACAAGAAATTTGTTGTTTACCTGAAGCAATGCAATGAAAGAGAACACGAAGTATCATCCAATCTTTTCGACAGCTTATCCAACATCATCACGGTGATCACATTGCGATTGGAGAAGAGCATGCAGTCTAGCTTGTTTCAAAAGGTATCTAACGTATTTCCTCCCTTTAAGAAGCAGGTGACCATCAATGAAATGAAGTGGTTTATCGCCAGTATGTTGGTAGCCAGTGTGTATGTTATCGTTGTGATCGGCTATGTTTATCAGAACTACATTCCCGGAGAAGCGTTTTTGATCGGAGGACTGGTGACCCTGCTGGCTTATGTGACGCAGTTTACCAGTGTGTTTTATGATGTGGCTGCACATTATACCAGAATAGTTCAGTTCAACACCGACGTGCAGGCTGCGACTGCCTTGAGTGACACTTATTTTAATAGTCACAGACCAGAACCGGTAGCTTCTATGCCCGATACCTGGAATTCATTGGAGATGAAAAAAGTAAATTATTCTCATGGTCCATTCCAACGTCAAAATGCTTCAGGCTTAAAAGACCTGCATGTAAGAATAAACCGGGGTGAACGAATCGCTTTGATTGGGGAAAGCGGTAGTGGCAAGAGTACACTTCTGGCGCTGTTGAGAGGCCTGTATGTGCCTGAGCCGGGGTCCGTGTTAAAATTAGATGATCAGACTGATTTTAATTTTGCCATGATTGCCAATACCGTCACCCTGTTTCCGCAGGAGCCTGAAATATTTGAGAACACGATTAAGTATAATATTACGCTGGGACTTCCATTTTCAGACGATGAAGTCGCACAGGCTTGTGATGCCGCACAGTTTACGGAAGTACTAAAACATCTACCCAACGGTCTGGACTCTGAAATTAAAGAGAAGGGCGTCAATTTATCAGGAGGACAAAAGCAAAGATTGGCTTTGGCCCGTGGTATACTGGCGGCAAAAGGGAGCCATATTGTTTGTCTGGATGAGCCAACCAGCAGTGTAGATCCAAGAACGGAAATGCATATCTATAGAAAAATGTTTGAAACCTTTTCAGATAAAGCGGTTATTTCCTCGTTGCACAGGCTCCACCTGCTGAGTTATTTTGACTACGTTTACATCATGGACAAAGGCAAAGTGGTAGATCAGGGCACTTTTGAAAATCTCAAAGCCCATAGTGCAATTTTCAATGAGCTATGGCATCATCAGGCATCTAAGGAAATTGCATTGGCTTCCTAGCAAACATCAAAATAACTGGATATTAATGTTTGTCCTAAAAACAGACATTATTTGGTGGAGGTTTAAGGCTGCAAACATTAATTAGGGGACAAAATAATGTTTGATTCGGAATAAGTCGTACCTTTAAGGTCAAATACTTCAGCAAACATTAATTGAGGCGAAAAAAAATGTCTACTGCATCCCTATATCCAATTAATCCTGACCGCAACAAACCCTGGAACACACTGCCGGATCTGCCTCTCCCGGAAGCGCTATACAGGACAGTCGAGATTTATGAACAGTTAGGGAAAGCCAAGGAGGCACTTGCTAAGTTGTACGGGAGAAGCATAGCCATTCCCAGCCAGGGACTACTAATCAACTCCATCAGCTTACAAGAGGCGAAAGCATCCAGTGCGATAGAAAATATTTTTACCACGGATGATGAGCTTTATAAGGCTTACAGTGAGCAGCAGGAGGAACAAATCGAGGGGCCGGCGAAAGAAGTGCTCAGATACAGAGAGGCATTGTGGAAAGGGCATGAATATTTGAAAGGCAGAAGTGGCTTCGATATTGATTATTTTGTGAATGTTTGCAGAACACTTAGAAAAACCAACGAAAGCATCAGGCCACCGTTTTCGCAAACGTTTATCAGTCAGGGAGGAAGTGGCCCTAATGCTGGCAAGCCTATCTATACGCCTCCAAGGGGTGAAAAAATTATTGAAGCAAAGCTGGAAAACCTGGTGAGTTTCATGAACGATGATGAAAAGTTTCCGCTCGACCCCCTTTTGAAGATGGCAATAGGACATTTTCAATTTGAAGCCATACACCCCTTCAGAGATGGAAACGGGCGAACCGGAAGGGTGTTCAACATCCATTATCTTACCCAGAAAGGACTTTTGGATTACCCAATTCTATTCTTAAGCCGCTACATCATTCACCATAAAGAGGATTACTACGGCGGACTAGCCGGCGTTTCTCA
Source organism: uncultured Roseivirgaceae bacterium (assembly GCA_964636035.1). Taxonomy (GTDB): domain Bacteria; phylum Bacteroidota; class Bacteroidia; order Cytophagales; family Cyclobacteriaceae; genus CAMPJM01. The sequence continues at coordinate 24,614 of CAZWQB010000018.1, read as the reverse complement.
GCGGGGAGACTGGGAAAAATGGATCATCTACATGTTGAGAGCTGTGGAATCTACCTCCATCCTCACTTTTCAGAAAATAAACCACATTATTGCTGCAAAAGATGCGATTCTGGAGGAGGTTGAAAAGAGCACCAGTATCAAAAGGCCCGATCAGCTTATGCAGGTGATTTTTACGCAACCTTATACCAAAGTAAAGCACCTTACCGATGCCGGAATTTATGCAGAAAACACAGCCAGAGCCTACCTGAATGAATTATCGCGTATTGGCGTCCTGGAAAAAAGAACCATTCAAGGACATCATTATTACCTGAACCTGGAACTTTACAATATTCTGGCAGATTAGAGGCCTTATCGCAAATCACCACATGGTAGACTTGACACTGAGCGTGTATGAGAGCGACTTCGATGCAGGAAGGTCTTTAATGTAAAACGATTGGCCCTGTGACAATGAGGCATGGTAGGTAATTTTCGAGACCAGCACAATCAATCAGGAATCTTTGAGAGAAAGTCCTCCTGTTTTCCTTAAACAATAAATTCACTGCAAAGAATTTAGTTTTGAGTTTTTCCTCAGCTTATTATAGGCAGGGATCTGGTAATATATGTTTTTCTGCTTTTTTGGAGGGAAGGGCCTCCGCTGTCGGCATGACGCAAACGAGGAATTTCGGATTTTGATTGGGAACAGTGTGGCTTAAGCCCCCTGTCCCACCATTTGCATGAGGCCGCCATCAATAACATAGGTTGATCCTGTCACATAATCAGCATCTTCAGAAGCAAGAAACAGGGCCACGTTAGCAACTTCTTCGGGCTTGCCGGCCCGCTTCAGCGGAATATTCTGCACCTGCTGTTTTCGCTTCTCGTCATCATCGATAGCCTCTTGGTTCATTGGTGTTAATATCATGCCTGGAGCAATATTATTGACATTGATGTTGTGTTCCGATACTTCTAAAACGAGGGTGCGCGTCATGTTTCTAATGGCGCCTTTGGTTGCGTCATAATCTGCCGCTCCGATCATAGGAATTTCCTCATGGACAGAACTGATATTGATGATTTTACCACCCCCACCTTTTTGCTTCCTTATGTTAATAAACCTCCTGCAACAGAAGAAATATCCTGTAAGATTGGTTTGAATTGTTTTGTTCCAATGATCGGTAGTCATGTCCGCGAGTTTGGTGCCAGAAGCATTGACGGCAGCATTATTGACTAAAATATGCAGGTCGCCAAAGTGCTCGAGTGTTTTGTCAAACATTTGCTCCACCTTCTTCTCGTCGCCCACATCTACCGGAAGCACAATGCCTTCTCCTCCCGCCTGCTGAACTTCTTTCAGAGTATCATTCGCACCTTCTTCGTCAGAATGGAAGGTAATGACCACCTTAGCGCCTTCACGTGCATAGGCAATGGCTATTGCTTTTCCAATACCTGAATCAGATCCGGTAATGAGTGCTATTTTTCCTTCTAATTTTTTTCTCATAGTAATGATAATTTATACCATGAAAAGTAATTCCAAAAAAAATTGTTTAACGGATTTTAGGGTTATGACCAACTCTCACAGAGACATGCTCTAATAGCTGTAGTGACAGGAAAATGCACTACCGGCTTAGTAGCCACAGTGATTCGGCTGATTACGCGAGCGGCTTTTTATAAATGGAGCGATGCTATTGATGCTCTGGCTTTTTCGCAAAACCACATTTAGCACAGGCGGTATCGTCTTCAGACTTAGGTTTGATGAAGAACTGATATCCTTTATAAGCAATGATACCAAAAAATAAAACAAAGACGATTATTGTTTGTACCATGATTAGGAGAATAAATTGTAAACAATATAAGCAGAAATATAAGCCAGGGCAGTCATGTACACGAATTGTATAAACGCCCACTTCCAGGTTTTAGTTTCTCTCTTTACAACGGCCATTGTACTTACACATTGCATGGCAAAAGCATAAAACATCAGCAGGGAAAGCCCAACTGCCGGACGGAACACTTTTAAGCCCGTATTTGGGTCTGTTTGTTTCTCGAGCTTTTCCATGATGGTGAGCGTCTCTTCAGTATCTTCCCCAATGCTGTAAAGTGTAGAAATGGTCGCAACAAAGACCTCACGGGCAGCAAATGAAGTAATCAAAGCAATTCCTATTTTCCAGTCATAGCCAAGAGGCGTAATGACCGGCTCCAGCAACCTGCCCAAATGTCCGGCATAGGAGGCCTGCAACTTTGCCGAGGCTATTTCATTCTGATATTCGGACTGCGATTCTTCTGTAACCACGGCAGGTGGCTCCACAGAATTTTCCGCCATTTGCATTTTTTCTACCGGACCATAAGAGGCCAGTACCCAAAGAATAATTGAAATACTGATGATGATCTTGCCGGTCTCGAAAACAAAAGTTTTAGATTTTGAGTACATGGTATACAGCACATCCTGCACCCCGGGCCAGCGGTAAATAGGAAGTTCTATTACCAAAAATCCCTTATTTTGAGCCTTGATGATCAACTTCATCACCCAGGCGCTGATCAAAGCAGCGAATGTGCCCAGAAAATACATTCCCATTAAAGCCAATCCCTGGTAATTAAACGGGCCAAAGGTCCCTTCAGGAACTACCAACCCAACCAGGATCACATATACAGGAAGCCGAGCAGAACAGCTCATCAATGGTGTCACCAATATGGTAATCAACCTGTCTTTAAAATTTCCTATGTTTCGAGCGGCCATGATTGCCGGAATTGCGCAGGCCATCCCCGACATTAAAGGAACAATGCTTTTTCCGTTCAGGCCGAAAGGTCGCATGATTCTATCCGTTAGAAAAACTACACGGGCCATATAGCCGCTATCTTCTAAAATGGCGAGAAAGCCGAAAAGAAGCGCGATTTGAGGAACGAATATGGCCACGCCACCGATACCGGGGATGATCCCATCTGCCAACAGGTCGGTCAAGGCCCCTGCCGGCAGCAAATTTCTCACGCCATCTGATAGAACAGCAAACAAGCCATCTATCAGGTTCATGGGCCATTCTGCCCAGGCAAAAATGGCTTGAAATATTAAAAGCAGGGTTCCGACAAAGATGATATATCCCAGTACCGGGTGCAGGAAAACTTTGTCAAGACGGGCTGTTACATTCTTGCTGCTTACCTTGCTTCTCTCGATACTTTCATCAAGAATTTGGTTGATCTGTTTATAGCGCAGATCACTTTCCTCCCGCTGTGCATTCAGTAGATCATAATCTGAGGCAGCCACCAAGTCCCGAAGGTAAGCTTTGTCTTCCTGGTTTAATATGGAATCATGGTCTGCAAATCGTAACAGTTGGTAACTTTGATAGGCATTGTCCAGGCCGAACCTCTCCTGAATTTTCAGGGCCAGCTCATCGGGAATAAGCTGTAGATCTGAAGGTAAAAATGAAGCCTTTTTAAAAGTGTTCTCTCTTAACGTTTGGTATATGGCATCCAGCCCTTTTTTTTCACGAGCATTGGTTTGTATGACCGGTATCCCTAAGGATTTGTATAACTTGAATGAATTGACAGAGATACCTTTATTTTCTGCCACATCTTTCATGTTCAGAACCAACGCAACAGGCAGCCCCAAATCCATGATTTGCGTAACCAAAAATAAGCCCCGCTCCAGGTTCGTCATGTCTACCACAGCAATTACGGCGTCAGGTTTGCCTTCCGTACCCAGCCCGTTGAGTACCCGGTGAACGATCAATTCATCTTCAGATCTAGGATAAAGGCTGTACGTTCCCGGCAAATCTATAATTGTAACAGGAGCCGACATTTCTGCAGATTGAAAATATCCTATTTTCTTGTCTACAGTCACTCCCGGATAATTCCCTACCTTTTGCCTTAAACCAGTGATCTGATTGAATATTGTTGTTTTACCAACATTTGGATTACCTATAAATGCTATTTTCAAGATTGTATGCTAATCTAGTTTTCTTCACTTGCCAATACTCGCACCTTAATATTTTTTGCCTCGTCTTTTCGCAACGAAATAGTAGAATTTCCCAACTGAAATGCCAGAGGACCCCCGAAAGGAGCTTTGTGCAGGAGTTGAACTTTTTTTCCTGGTAACAACCCTAAATCTTGACAATACAAAGAAAGATCAGGCTCAACTATGCTTTCTATTAAGGCAAAACCACCTTTGAGTAATTTATCTGCAGTCATATCAGGGATGTTTAAAATCAGGTCAAAATTACGGCGTATTGGCTTTTATAACAAGTTTTATTTAGAATGATTTTAAATAAATTACAATGCGTCATGATACGACGAATTGTTGTGAGTTTCAGCGCAAAAGTGCTAATATTAAGTGCATTGAAAGCAGGAATTTTCTAACTTGACCATTCACGTTATTTCCAAATAACTATCATGCTGCTTCTTATGAATAGAACTGCTACATATCAAATTTCGACCGACTTAGAAGCTTTGATTAGGTTTGTCAGGGATGAAAAATTTGATGTTGCGAGTGTCAAATACCTGGACTTGATCAAAGCCGCTGATGTTCCCTTGCTTTCATTTTACGCACACCTGTCGCCAGACGACTTACTGTCTATAGCAAAAGAACACTTAAGCGCGTTTTTAGACGGTTGTCTAAACGGATCGCTCGTAAGCAGTCATTCCGTCAAGTTGACGGACTGGAAGTTGGGTTTGATAAAGAACATTTCCAGAGAAAAAATAAACGTTGCAGACATTCTTCTTTTGAACAGCATCAGAAAGCAGCTTCTGTTGCATTTCCTGCCGGAGTTCACCAACGAAGTTCGGATAGCAACCTCCATTATGATCGCTATTGAAAAGCTTTTTGTGATCAATGAAAAAACGACTTTCGAGACCTATGTAGAAATTCAACAGCAGGACATTTCTGAAAGGAAGGAGTTTTTTTCGAACCTGATAGAAAATAGCATCAATGGGGTTTGGGTGGTAGACACCGAAAGCAATATCCTGGAGTGGAATCCCGTGATGGAAAAGGAGTTGAACATTCCAAGGGGAAAAGCGGTTGGGAAAAACATTTTTCAGGCTATTCCGCAGTTTAAAGGGTCAAATCTTGGACTAGGGTTAGAAAATGTATTGCATCATGGTGCAAAGATCATTGTGCGTGACATTCAATTTCCGTTAAGAAGAGGTTGGTATGATTCTTTTATTATTCCTCTGTATGGCGGGGATGGAAGCATGAAGATGATATTATGCATATTACACGATATCACGATCAGGAAAAAAATTGAGGACCGACTGCAGGAACATAAAGAGGAATTACAGACGGCCAACGAAGAGCTGCTTGAGCAACAGGACGAACTGCGGAATGCTTATCTGGAATTGCAGGACAATAACGCAAAGCTTACAGTTGCAAAAAATGCGCTAAAAGAAAACGAAGCGCGGCTGATGGAGGCACAATCCATCGCACATTTGGGAAGCTGGGAGTATGATATTGCAACCAACAAAATCTGCTGGTCTGAAGAAATGAAAAGCATATTTGGGTATAATGAAGATAAACCAATAGATTACGACAACTATCTCAGCTTTATTCACCCAGACGACCGGACTTTTGTCGGTGAGACCATCTCACATACCTTGAAAACTTTCGAACCTTATTCCTTTGAACATAAGATCGTTCGCAAAGATGGCAGCGTGAGGTATATATTAGCCAATGGAAGAGCCATTTTAACAAATAAAAATCAAGTTGTTAAGCTGCAGGGGACTGGCCTCGATATAACAGTTTTGAAAGAGGCCGAGCTTGAAAAAACCAATAACCAGTATTTCATTCAAAAAATAACAGAAACAACGCCAGATTTGATTACCGTTTATGATCTTCTGGTGAAAAAAAACATATACTCAAACAGGCCCTTCTTCGAATCATTGGGCTACTCTCCGGATGAGGCGAATACTATCCGAGAAAAAAGGGCCAGGGGAATTAAAGAAATAGTACACCCTGATGATTACGATAAAATCAGGGACCTTTTCCACTTCTTCCGGTCTTATACCGGACACGAAACCAAAGAACTGGAGTACAGGTATAAAAAGAAAAATGGCGAGTGGGTTTGGATCTGGAGTAGGTATGAAATTTTCAAAAGAGGAGATGATGGCTTTCCCGTCCAGCTTTTGGGAATCTCGCGCGACATTACAAAAAGGAAAAACTCAGAAGAAAAAATTATTGAGAATGAAGCCCGGCTGAAGGAATCTCAAATATTGGCAAAGCTCGGGTATTGGGAACTGGATCTGGAATCTGGTCGGACTTTTTGGTCTGATGAGCTGTTCAGGATTTATGGCATCCCAAAAAAGTCACCCCTTGATTTAAGCGAAATCAAAAGTCGACTTGTACCTGAAGACCAGCAAGTTTTAGCCAATGCTATCCAAAATACTATTTCCAGCGAAGCCCCCTATCACCTGCAGTACCGGATCATGCGAGATGACGGTGAAATAAGGTATATCAATACAACAGGTGAATTGATCAAAGACCAATTCGGAAAGAAAATTAAGCTTAGAGGCATTGCGCAGGACATTACCGATAGGAAGATCGTTGAACAAAAACTCGAACGTGCCTATGAGGAACTGAAAGAAACCCACGAGGAGTTGAAACGCTCTGAGGAGTCTCTCAGGATCTTAAATAATGAGTTGGAGAGCAGAGTCCTCAATAGAACAGAAGCTTTGCAGGACAGCAATGAGCGGTTGGTGAAAATCAATGCTGATTTAGACAATTTTATTTATACAGCCTCTCATGACCTCAAGGTGCCAATAGCGAACATTGAAGGTTTGCTAAACATCCTAAAGAAAAAAGTAGATCATAAACTGCAGAACAATGACAAAATTATATTGAACATGATGGAGGAGTCTATCTGCCGATTTAATACTACTATCAAAGATCTTACTCAAATATCAAAAATTCAAAAGGACCTTGAGGAAGAAAATTCTGAGAAAATTTCCTTTGAAGGCACCGTGAATGACTTGCTTTGCGACATTGCCCACCTCATTGCAGAAAAAAATTCTAAGGTTTGTACTAAATTTGAGGTTGATGAGATAATATTTACCAAAAAGAATTTAAGGAGCATACTCTACAATCTTCTGGTGAATGCGCTTAAATACTGTTCAGCAGAGCGGACGCCGGAAATAATGATCTCAACAAAAGCAAGTACTGAAGGCATTGTGCTAACTATTTCCGACAATGGAATGGGGATCCCAGAAAAGCAACTGGGAAAAATTTTCTCCCTGTTTAAACGATACCATGTAAATATTGAGGGGTCTGGGATAGGATTGTATATAGTGAAGCGGATTGTAGAAAACAGTGGAGGCCGTGTATACGTAGAGAGTGAAGTTAATGTAGGAACAACATTTAATATTATATTTACCAATAAAAACTAAAATGAGCGAAAAATTTGATAAAGTTTTATTAGTAGATGACGACAGCATTAATAATTTTCTGTCGGAAGAAATTATCTCTGGCGCGAATATCACAAAAGAAGTGGTATTGTTGACAGATGGTCAGCAGGCACTAAATTATTTGAATCAGCTCGAGCAAAATGCAGGTGAGACGCGGCAAAAATTATTGATATTGTTGGACCTGAACATGCCAGTCATGGATGGGTTTGAATTTCTGGAAGAGTTGTCTCCGGGTGAAATTAAAGCAGATTTTCAAATCATTATCCTCACAAGTTCTGATAACCAGAGAGATATCGAAAAAATAAAAGCCTACGATATTAAAAGCTTTATCTCCAAGCCTATTACCGAAGAAAAATTATTGGAAATTCTAGGATAAGGTTATTTTTTTGGAATGTAGAAAAACCGCGAGCCTGCTCATGAGCCTACACCCCGATGTCTTCATTCCAGATTTGCGGCTTTTCTTTGATAAACTGCTGCATTAAGTTGTAACAGTTTTCGTTGTCCAATACAAGTAGTTCTACATTTCTGGACTGCAGCAATTTTTCATCGCCCATAAAGGTTCTATTTTCTCCTATTACAACCCGGGGGATGCCATATAACAAAATAAGACCCGAGCACATGGAGCAGGGAGACAATGTGGTGTAAATAGTACAATTCTTGTAAACAGAGGCAGGTTGTCTACCGGCATTTTCCAAAGCATCCATTTCCCCGTGCAAGATGGCGCTTCCTTTTTGCACGCGCTTATTATGACCACGTCCAATGATTTCGTTGTTATAAACCAGCACCGCACCAATGGGAATTCCTCCTTCGGCATATCCTTTTCTGGCTTCTTCTAAAGCCGCTTCTAAAAAATAAAGGTCGTCTTTCATCTAGGTCGGATTATTTACTAGGACAAGTTTTTTCTGTTGATAAATTTACCACTTTATAAACTAAAAAATCAAAACCTGCGTTACTGTTTTCGATAATGAGTATTATCGGTAATAAGTTAACCACTTTTAAATATCTTAATAAAAGGGCGCTTGTTGCTTATGTCGGGTCTAAAGAAAGGAGGTAAAAATGTCTAATCCTAATCAAAGCTTGTCAAGTTCAATCAATTATTGCATTTACGGAGGTGGAAACTTCTAATTGTTGTAAGTATCTACCTTTTGTGCTTTAATGGTTGTGATTGAAAATCAGACCTGACAAAGTTTAACAAAGGATTCAAGAAGGCCTGGTAGCGTACCGGGCCTTCACTATTTAAAGGGAATATCATCCCAAATCGAATTCCAATTTCCGTCTTAACCTTTTTCGAGGGTTGGGTTGTGGAATATCATCATTTGCCATTCATGTTAAAGCCTTTCAGACTTTTTTGCATCCGCTATTTTTTTGGTAAGTTAATGGTTCATCTCCTTGCCTTTGGTTATAGTTTTGTGATTAGGCTAAAGCCAAATTTGTAAAGCGGACATAGATGCAGTCCATGAATACTAGACCTCGGCAGGGCCATGCCTACGGCGCAGTCGAATTTTGGTGTCCGACTGCTATTGCTGCTACGGTCAGCAACGAAGTGCTAACAGGGCCGCCCGCCAGAGCAGGTGTGCCCTGAAGGCAAAAGTGCGGTGGGGCGTTTCAAAGTCTGGCCATAGTTATAGCCGTTTTAATTTTTACCCAATCTATTTTTTCAACAGCTTTTTTTATTAATTTTCATTTAAAATAATTCCTTGTTTATGGAGGTAAAAACTAAGGTAAAGCAATTTGATGTTGGGCATGTCCGTGTGGATGAAAAGCTACAGGGAGCTAAGCTGGCCTCTTTTTCCAGGCGGTTGATTGCCTATGGGGTAGATTGGTTAATCATCGTAGTTTGCACCCAATTCCTATTCCTGGTCATTCCTTTGGTGCTCGTATTGTTGCTGTTCAAAAGGAAGCTGAATTACTCTCTGATAAAAAGCAGACGAATTATTAAAAAAAGCGTGATAGGTATAAGTAGAAGGTTAGACGACAATACCACCATCACGCCGATTTTGAAGCGGAAATTTTCCAGAGGCATGGTAGTTTACCTGTACCTATTGCTTTATTTACCCATAGTCGGTTCTTTGTTATATTTGTCTATCCTTATAATTGGCTACTTTTCACCACAGGATTATAATGCAATCACCGCGAGTACGGGATCGTTTTTGCACTTGATATCGAAACCGGTACTCGATTTGTCAGATGGTTTTGGACTTCTGATGAAATTTTTTGGAGCCTTTCTCTACTTTTCAATCTTTACATGGCGCTGGCAGGGGCAAACTCCTGCGAAGAGGTTGTTGAAAATTAGTGTTGTAAAGCTTGACGGTTCGAAAATATCATTTTACAATAGTCTTGAAAGAGCTTCGGGTTATACCGCCTCGGCATCAATTGTTTTTCTGGGTTTTTTGCAGTACTTCTGGGACCGCAATGCCCAGACAACGCATGATAAAATTGCAGAAACCATAGTAGTAGAAGTTTGACACCAATATATCGGATCAAATGAGCGCCTGGTACAAAATTTCTACCGGATGCAGGGCTTTTCTGGCGGTTCCATCTTTTATCTGATGCCTGCAACTGGTACCTGGTGCCGCGATGAGCACCTCTTCAGGTTGCTTCCGCACGGTTGGGAACAATACAAGTTCTCCTATTTTCATAGAAATGTCATAATGCTCACTTTCATAACCAAAAGAGCCGGCCATTCCGCAGCATCCGGAAGGAATCATGTGTACCGTGTAGTTAGCCGGGATCGATAATATCTTTTTTGTATAAACCATGGAAGATAAAGCCTTCTGATGGCAATGTCCGTGCAGCTTGATGAGTCTTTTGTCCTCAATGAATTTTTCCTTGCCCAACTTACCTTTGTCCATTTCCGAGGCTAAAAATTCGTCGATCAGGAATGTGCTGTCTGCTATTTTTTTTGCAGCAAGTAATTGATCAGGGGCAGCCAGATCAAGATACTCATCCCGCAGGGTGACAATGGCAGAAGGCTCTATTCCAACAATTGGAATACCTTCTTCCGCTATTCCTTTCAGGTGTTCGATGTTGCGTACTGCTATTTTTTTTGCTTCTCTGGCCAAACCTTTAGATAGATAGGTACGTCCGCTTTCCAAATGCTCAGACATAAACACATCATATCCGAGTTTTGTGAGAAGCTTTAGAGCTGTAATACCAATCTCCGTGTCGTTGTAGTTCGTAAATTCATCACAGAACAAAAAGACCCTGCCGTTTTTGTTTTCAAACCCTGGTATTCCGAAGTTGTTTTTTTTGTGCTTTTTATAGTACCTCCGCAAGGTAGTTTTATAGAGCAGTGGCATTGATCGCTCCGGTGCAAAACCCACCACCTTATTGGCGAATTTAGTCAGTGATTTATTTTTATAAATAAAGTTGTAGGCCCAGGGCGCCCAGGAGGCTAAAGCGTTAAGTTTGGTATAGTTGGCGATTAACCTGCTTCTAAAAGGCACCCCATTGGCATCGTGATAGTGCTGCAGGAATTCGGCCTTCAGCTTGGCCACATCTACGTTGGAGGGGCATTCGGCTTTACACCCTTTGCATGACAGGCACAAATCCATGGCATCATAAATTTCCTGATGATCGAAAGGGTTTTCCTTTGTAGAGGTCGTGAGCATTTCTCGCAGTACATTTGCCCTGCCTCTTGTGGTATCTTTTTCGTTCAATGTGGCCATGTAGCTGGGGCACATTGTTCCACCGATATGATGCGTCTTTCTACAGTCTCCGGACCCATTGCATTGTTCCGCAGCTCTTAATATTCCTTTTGTATCGTCGAAGCTCAGGGTTGTATCAATCTTCCTGGTCTCCTGCCCCGGAGTAAACCGCAGACTGGTATTCATGGATGGCGTGTCAACGATTTTGCCGGGATTGAAGATATTATTAGGGTCCCAGCTTTTTTTAATAGCTTTCAATAGCTGGTAATTCTTTTCGCCGATCATATAGGGAATAAATTCACCTCTCAACCTTCCGTCGCCATGTTCTCCACTCAGGGAACCTTTATATTTTTTTACGAGGGCTGCAATTTCTTCCGCAATCGTTCTGAAAAGCTGGTTTCCTTCTACTGTTTTTAAGTCAATAATAGGTCTCAAATGCAGCTCTCCGGAGCCTGCATGTGCATAGTGCACAGAGTAAAGGTCATATTTTTTTAAGATCTGATTAAATTCCCGGATATATTCGGGCAAATCATTTACGTCTACCGCGGTGTCTTCGATAACCGGTACAGGCTTGGCATCCCCTGGCATATTTGAAAGGAGTCCTAATCCTGCCTTCCTGAGGCTCCAGATCTTGCCAGTATCTTCACCAAAAATCACCGGGAAATGATAACCAAGTCCCTCGCTTTTCAACTCCAGGATCATTTCATTACAAATGGCTTCAATTTCTTCTCTGGTTTCGCGGGCAAACTCTACCACCAGAATCGCACCCGGATCACCTTGTACAAAAAACCTGTGCTGACGGTATTCAATGTTGTTTTTGGTACACTCCAGAATGTAATGATCCATGAGTTCACTTGCACTTGGGTTGTACTTCAGGGCAATCAGGTTGGCCCTCAACGCTTCGTCTACGGAATTGAAATGCAGGCAGGCAAGCCCCAGTTCTTTGGGCAGGACAGGTACCACATTCAATTTTATTTCAGTTATGAAAGCCAAAGTGCCTTCGGAACCTGCTATGAGTTTGCAAAAATTAAATGGTTCCTTTCCTGGCGTGAACGGTGCAGACTCAAGCAATAGATCTAAAGCATAACCTGTATTCCTTCTGATGATGCCAGGTTTAGGATACTCGCTGCGAATTTCTTCCTGATTCTCTGGTTTTGATAAAATGGATTTTACGTCCTGATAAATCAGGGCTTCGAGGGGACTGGCTACGCCCTCGCCCCGGCATTTGGCTTCGAACTCTTCATTGCTGAGCGCATTGAATTCCGTCTCGCTGCCATCGCTTAAGATTGCCTTCACAGAAATTAAATGATCTCTCGTGCTTCCATAAATCACCGAACGGTTGCCACACGAGTTGTTGCCCACCATACCGCCAATCATGCAGCGATTAGAAGTAGAAGTCTCCGGTCCGAAAAATAATCCATACTTTTTTAGCTCTAGATTCAGTTCATCTCTGACAACTCCGGGCTGCACCCGCACCCATCGTTCCTGCTCGTTTATTTCAAGTATTTGCCTGAAATTCCTGGACAGATCTATGACAATGCCGTTGCCAACCACCTGCCCGGCAAGGGAGGTTCCGGCGGTTCTCGGTATAACCGGGATCTTTTCATCAAATGCAAACTGAATTACCTTTTTTACATCCTCAAACGACTGAGGCACACATACCGCTGTGGGCATCTCCCGGTAGGCAGAAGCATCTGTTGCATATAAAATCTTGTGGGTATTGTCAGTAAGTATCTCTCCCGCTATGCTTTCGCCTAGTCTGTTTAACTTTTCTTGCATCCGTACCAATATTTATCAACACAAATATAGAAAGTTTACAGAACGAAAAGGCGGGCTATCTGAAAAATAGCAAAGGGAATCTATCAGGCGTGGTGAAGTTTAGTTTCAGGCCGCTCGTGAGGGCAGCCTGAAACTGAAATCTTAAATTTAATCAGTAGTATGATTAAAAATAGCCGGGGCGCTATGATGACTCATCGAAGATCCACCATTGAAGCGAAAGGAAAGCCCAAAATTGATGGAATAATCAGCGAATGCGGCGTCTCCTTGAGTAAATTGGCCGCTTATTCTGGAATATTCTTTGTCAGTTACACTTTGGGTTCTGTTTCTTTCGATAGCAACAGGCACCGTTGCAAAAAGCTGTACAGCACCCAACTGATACGAGACGCCAGGTTCCACAGACCACACATATCCGGGTCTTCTGAATTCGCCGCTTCCTCCAATCA
>CAZWQB010000018.1:0-11298 GCA_964636035.1 uncultured Roseivirgaceae bacterium | reverse complement strand
AATAACCAGCCGCCGTCTGATGCCATGCTGTCAGGATGCGCAGTCATGTTGGTCATTCCCCCGGTACTTCTGATTGCCACGCATCCCTGGGCGTACGCTTCAACTGCCAATGCAATTAATATAATAAGTGTAAATAATTTTTTCATGGTAGAGTCTTTCTATAATTTTTTCTTTTGTTTGATAGCATTTGTCCTTTCAACGTAATCATTGAAATTACAGTAATTAGAATACCTGCAGGCTTGGCAAATCCACAAAACGACGAGCTTAAGCCGATTTGAATAGTTCAAGCAGGCAGAAATTAGGGCAGGAGTAAACTTTATTCCGGACACCAGGTACCGGATCTAATCTGTTGATCAGTCGATCCTGGTGTAGGAATAGCCACACCTGCTCCTAGAAATCATCAAACAATGTGCTTTGGTGGGGGCTTGCTCGTGTTATGGAAGCCATCGAGCGTTTTGAAAGTCTTGAGTGCATACGATAGTTCAAAAACCGTAGGGTTGGACAATACGGGTTTCCAACTGGAATTCTGGAGAAAGTCCTTTGAGAAGCTTGTTAACAGATTATAGGTTGTTTTAGTGGTACCCGGCCAGTCATTGGTGGCTTTTTCAAAATCAACCTTTCTTGCTTCAATCCCTGATTTAAGTTCATTTTCTATACAAACAATGTATAGCGTGTCATTGGCTACCTTCTGCTTTATGAGGTTGTAGAAGGTGCCATCGTGTTCAAATTCACCTTGAATGTACTGGAAATCATCAGCAAATATCTGGTAGGGAAGGGTGACGGGAATTTTTAATGTGATGGTGTTTTCCATTCCGTAAGCCCGCTGTTCAATATGCTTATTCATTTTGATTTCTGCGCGGTATTGCAAACCCGTAAATAGCATTTTATAGCCTACCAGGTAGAAAATAAATAAGAAAAGGAACAGTATGGATAAAACCTTGTTCAACGGATTTGGATGAAAATTTTAGTAATTTAATAAAAAAATCTTACATGTCAATTTCTTTTAAATGATTGACCTCAAATTAATTAAGAATTTTTTATTGCATTCCCCCAGGCGTCGCTGATTAGGATTAAACTCAGATATGGAAAATCTGGATCGGTAGCATGGGCTGCGAAAATGAGGATTTGATGAAAAAGCGCAAAAAAATATGGCAGATTAGGATCGGATGGAATATTACTTTAAAATCAGGGATAAATAATCATTCATACTTCTTCTGGAAATCTCATTTAGATTAGAACTGCAATTTGAATAAAAACGCACTTGATCCATCAGAGGTAATTTATTTGGAAATCGTTCTGATTTTCCCTCCGAAATATTCAATATTTTTACATCCATCTCGCTGAACAGGTTTTACTGTTCAGGAGGAGATATCCGCAAAAAGCAGCACAAGAATTGGAAACTAAATCTCCCAAGCAAATACAGGAAGAAATATATAGAAGCGTAGAAAGGCAGACGCCCGCTGTTTTTTGTCAGTTTTCATGGGACGAGGGGTCGGAACCTCACTTTCTGTACGCTGAAGGAAAGCTAAAGTCAGCTTTGGGATTTGATGCGGGTGCAGGACGAGCAGCATTCTGGCAATGCCTGAATCCTGTAGACCGTGCGCTCCTCATAGAATATATTCGGGACTCCCAAAGGAATTTATCGCCGGTTGTCTGGGAAGGAAAATTCCTCTCGTCAAAAACTAAGAAATGGCTGCGCATCTTTTTTGAGCCCAGTAAAGCGGGAAGTAAGATGGTGTGGAGTGGGGTGGTTACTGATATTTCCGGATTGAAGCGAAATGAAGACGTGTATCAGGAGATGCAGGACCTGCTTCAGGAAACGGAAAAAATGGCCAAAATTGGATCCTGGAAGATGGATGTGGAAACAAAGGTTCCGGTGTGGTCCAAAGAAGTGTACAAAATTTATGAGATGGAGCCGGGAGCCGTTGAAGATTTGGAAATGGCACTTGATTGTTATCCGGGTGAGGCTCGTGATGCCGTGCAAAAAGCGGTTGCAACTGCATTGGAAGAAGGAAAAGGTTATGATCTGGAATTGCCTTTTGTTTCTGCCAAAGGAACCAAAAAATGGGTGCGAACAATAGGCAAGCCTAAATTCGAGAATGGGCAGATTACCATGGTGTATGGGGTAATTCAAGATATTACCTTGCAAAAAGAAGCAGTAGAGCGAAATCAGATGATGGATTCTCTCCTTTCTGAAGCCGAAGCTTTGTCACATAGTGGAAGCTGGGAAGCAAATTTGGTAACTGGTCAGAGTTTGTGGTCGGCAGAAGCATTCAGGATTTTTGGCTTTAAACCTGAAAAGGGCAAAGGTCTAAGCAATGAGCAGTATGAAGCCTTGATTCATCCTGATGATTTGAATAAATACAGAGATGTTTTAAGCCGGGCTATTAAGGAAGGGAAGTCGTGTAACTACGATTTTAGATTGCTAATGCCTTCAGGAGAAATCAAGCATGTGCAATCTATCGGTAAACCTATTCGTGATAATAACGGCAGAACTGTAAAGCTGTTCGGCGCAATCCAGGATATAACGCATAGAAAAACCATTGAAGAGGCACTGCTGCTAAAGCAGGCGCAACTGAATACCTTTATAACCTCATCTCCCGTCGCAATTTCTATGCTGGATAAGCATCTGAATTATGTGGCTGCCAGCGATGTTTGGATCCGGGAATATATGAAGGAGGGCGTAGAGGTTGTAGGCAAAAATCATCTGGAATTGTTTCCCGACCTTGAAGATAAATGGATGAAGCTTTTCAACAGGTGCCTTAAAGGAGAGGTCTTAAATAGTGAGGAGGATATCTATATTAAATCAGACGGATCAGTAGAATGGTTGAAATGGGAAATTCGACCATGGTTTGAAAAGAAGAACATTGTTGGTGGAATAATTGTGTACACGGAGGTAATCACACAACGCAAGCTTGAAAGAGAGGAATTAATTAAAACAAAGGAAAAGGCTGAGGAAGCTGCCATTGTTAAATCTCAATTTCTTGCCACCATGAGCCATGAAATCCGCACACCTATGAATGCAGTAATTGGCCTGACAAAATTACTGATTGAAGGCAATCCACGGCCTGACCAGGTTAAAAACCTGAATACGCTCCAGTTTTCGGCAAAAAATCTTCTGCAGATTATCAATGATATATTAGATCTTAATAAAATCGAGGCGGGAAAAATCGAGTTTGAGTGCATCAAATTCAATCTTCATGACCTGGTGAGCAACATTAAAGATACTTTTGAGCCTCAGGCAAAAGATAAGGATATAAAGCTCATGCTGAAAATAGAAGACAATGTACCTTTGTTTGTATGGGGAGACTCTGTACGCTTGGGTCAGGTGGTTACGAATCTTCTCAACAACGCTTTGAAGTTTACGCTGAAAGGCGCAGTCACGATCAGTATTTCTCTAAAAAAAGAGACGGTTAAAACAACCAGTATACATTTCTCAGTTGCTGATACAGGAATAGGAATACCTGATGACAAACTGGCCTATATTTTTGAGAATTTTACCCAGGCTAGTTCAGAAACCACCAGAAGGTTTGGTGGAACAGGACTCGGCTTGTCCATTACCAGAAAGCTTTTGGAAATGCAGGGGGCTAAGCTAAAAGTAAAGAGTCGACTGGACCAAGGGTCTGTGTTTTCATTTGATCTGAGTTTTACAAAAGAGCGAAACTTTAGCAACGAAATTCCTTCTGTAGCTTCTGCCCGGGTTAAAAAAAGCCTGAAAGGAATAAAGGTGCTTTTGGCAGAAGACAACAAGATAAATGTAATGGTAGCCAGGCAGTTTTTAAAGAAATGGCATGTAGAACTGGATGTTGCTGAAGACGGATTGTCGGCCTTGGAAATGACCAGGAAAAAAGATTATCACCTGATTTTGATGGATTTGCTAATGCCGGGGATGGATGGCTATATGGCCACAAAGGCAATCAGAAACCTGGATGGAGCAAAATACCGTGACCTGCCGATCATTGCGCTGACCGCGTCAGCCATGACAGAAATTAAAGAAAAAGCATTGGAAGCCGGAATGGTAGATTACATCAGTAAGCCGTTTGATCCGGAGATATTGTACGAAAAGGTCGCTTTCTATACCAAAGCTTTTTCAGCAAGCCCTACCTAAGGCTTGATAAAAAAGATCTTGCAGATTATTTCTGTGCACGGGAAAAGGCATTAATCACGCAAAACCTTGCACTTGCTCAAGAAGCAAACACAAACAAGAGATAATATTTAAAAAGCCAACTATAGATCAAAATTCTCTATGGGAGCACTCTTTGCTGAACATAACTAATAACTTTCATCCTTATTTGGAAAATCTACAGCTTTTACATCCTGAATGTAGCGGCTTACGGCATCAGTAATCACTCCGTAAAGATCTGCATACCTTCGAATAAAGCGGGGCTCGAACTCACGGGTAATCCCCAGCATGTCGTGCACTACCAGTACCTGTCCGTCCACTTCAGGCCCCGCACCAATGCCGATTACCGGAATACTTACCGACTCAGCAACTTTCTGTGCCAATGCTGCTGGAATTTTCTCCAGAACCAATCCGAAACAACCAGCTTCTTCCAGTAATTTAGCATCGTCTAGTAATTTTTGTGCTTCAGCCTCTTCTTTCGCCCTTACCGCATAAGTCCCAAACTTGAATATAGATTGGGGTGTAAGACCGAGGTGCCCCATTACCGGCACGCCGGCACTCAGAATTCTTCCTATCGATTCTTTTATCTCAGCGCCCCCTTCCATTTTTACGCCGTGTGCGCCAGACTCTTTCATAATGCGGATGGCAGACCGTAGTGCTTCCGACGAGTTTCCCTGGTACGATCCAAAGGGAATATCTACGATCACCAGCGCTCGTTTAGTCGCTTTCACTACTGAAGTGGCATGGTAGATCATCTGGTCCAGGGTGATGGGTAGGGTTGTTTCATTTCCGGCCATCACATTTGAAGCGGAATCGCCCACCAATAAAACATCTATTCCAGCTGTGTCCAGGATATGCGCCATTGAATAATCGTATGCAGTAAGCATGGTGATTTTTTCACCCCTGCTTTTCATTTCCTGAAGTTGGTGCGTGGTTATTTTTTTGATATTGTTTTTATGAACAGACATGGCTCTTGATCCGGTTTCGACGATATTATTTGGCTCCAAAAGCTGGGAGCTTCAAATTAACCGCTAATCTATTGATTATTTTAATGAACAGGTATGGTTTTGCTAAAAATCAAGTTCCGGGGAGCGTTAGTTTTTTGAATCCGGATTTACGTAAGTGTTTGGGATTTCTAGAGTAAAGGTAGTTCCCACATTTTCTGTTGAGGCTACCTCCACCTTTCCATTAAGTTTTTGAATGACATCTTTTACAATGTACAGCCCGAGGCCCGACCCTTCACTACTTTCAGTAGCCCTGACAAACATGTCAAAAACTGTTGCCAATTTTGCCTCCGGAATTCCCTCTCCATTGTCCTCTATCAGCACAGCGGCTTTATTTTCGTCTACCCTCACGGTGATGTTGATATAAGATTGGTCTCTTTCAAAACTTCTGTATTTGATCGCGTTCGAAATGAGATTATTGAATATAATCCTGATTCGGGTAAGATCGGACACAAAAGGCACTGGCTGCACTACATGGGCAAAGATTTTTAAATTTTTATCTTTGGACGAATGATAAAAATTGGTAATGCTGTTGTTGATTTCGGTGATGAAGTTCAACTCTGTAAATGCATCATTCACCCTGTTATTTCTGGAGATGCTCAGCAGATCCACCACCAGTTTGTCCATGCGTTTTATGCTACCTTCTATGAGTTCAATGCAGTTTTCCTGCTCTTTAGAGACCTTTTCCATGCGCAGGATGTTTACAAGCCCAAGGATCGATCTTAGCGGCGATCTTAGATCGTGTGAGGCGTGGTATACAAAGTTGTCGAGCTCAAAATTTACCTTTTGCAGTTCCAGAAGATTTTCCTTGGTTTCGGTAATATCCTCAACCACTGCTTCAACAAAACCGTCATCCTTATAAAGAACGCCAGAGACAGTGGCCCAGAATAAGCTCCCGTCTTTTTTCTTCAGTCGTAATTCCTGATTTTCTACCGTGCCTTTTTCTTTCAGTACATTCAGCATGATCAGCAGGTCTTCTCTGTCGGCAAAAAAGGCTTCCACGTTTACCCCTTTGTCTGGCGATGCCTGGAACATGTTGTAGGCCATGCTATTTGCCTCCAATATTCTGCCATCAAAATTGAAGCGAAGCATGCCTACCAGTGAGTTTTCGAAAAGGTTTCTGTATTTTCTTTCGCTTCTGATGAGGGCAGCCTCCGCAATTTTACGCTCGGTAATGTCCGTATGAGAGCCCGATACACGGTAAGGCTCACCGAATTCGTCACGTAACAATTTGCCTTTTGAGTAAATCCATCTATACGAACCGTTTTTGTGCCTCATTCGAAACTCGATTTCGTATTTATCTATTTTACCATTGATATAATCATGTACAGTATTGTGTGCCCTTTCCAGGTCATCAGGATGCAGCAACCTTTTCCAGGTGCCCGCAACGTGTGACAATTCGTCGTCTTCATAACCCAGCATTTTTTTCCAGGGTTTTGATACAAACTTTTCCTTCGTCCTTAAATTCCAATCCCAAAGCCCATCGGTAGCACCTTCTGAAGCTAATTCGTATAGATGGAGATTTTTTGCTAAAGTTTCAATTTGTTTGTCCTTCGATTTCAAATCCTTTTGAAGCGAGTTAATTTGATGCTTCAAATTTTCAATTTCTTCAAAAAGATCGTTATCGGACTTAGTCATGCCTGTCATTTGAGGAATTAATGCATAGAAATTTAAAACCAATACGGCATCAGCCTATAAAGGATACCCTAAGTAATTAAAAAACTATAATATAAGTAAATAAAGTTATAAAATAAAACAACCAAAACCTCCTTTTATTTTCTGGTAGACCCAGATCAGGTAAATCCTGCCATACCGTTCTGGCTAAGGAATAGCGGCGAATGAACCTCTGTAACCCTAGATTGCTCTCCAGGTATCTTTATTATCATCATTCGCTTCAACCGCTTTTCACATCGAATGGAGATTTCATTTTATCCTGTTATACAAACGATTGTGCCTGTTTGAAATTTTAATGCAGGTCTTTTTGTTTGGGAACAGCTAATATAAATACACGCCCATATCTTCTTCAGATAGCCTCACCTCAATATGCTCCTTAATTGTGGTTGATAGTTCGTACCCATTGTAATCTGCTGAAATAGGAAATAATTTGTGACTCCTATTTACAAGAACTGCTGTCTCAATTTTTTTCACGCTCGTGTTCAGAAAGGGCTTAAGGCAATAAGCCAGGGTTCGTCCTGAATTTAGCACATCGTCTACCAGAACAACACATTTTCCTTCAAATAGCGTAGGAGAACAATCCAATTCCACTTCGCTCTGAATCCGCGCCATCTTGTCAACCGTAATTCTTACCAACTTTGGCGTAATGTCAGAAATTTTTTGAAGATGGTCACAGATCATTTGGGCAAGATTATATCCTTTATCATCTACCCCGGCTATAATTATGTCTTCTTCCTGAAAATTATGCTCATAAATTTCATAAGCAATCCGCTTTATCTTTTGAAGAACCTGCTTGTCGTCCAGAATTAAATTTTCTTTTGCCATTTGGAATTTAGATTCGTGATTAAATTACCATGGTTGTGCACCCACAACTTTTCTTTGGATGCCGGTGGAAGCCAGTTTACCTTATGGTAAAGGCATCACTTTGCTATCCTTAAATGTGGACAGGATGACCATCGACTGCATGTTGTCTACAACTTTAATATCACTCACCTTCTCCAGCATCAGTTTTTGATAGGTCGCTATGTCTTTGGTGATAATTTTCAAAATAAAATCACCCGAACCTGTTATATGATGACACTCAATAATTTCCTCAATTTGATTGATTTGCCTCACAAATTCCTCGATGTTTTCTTTATTATGTCCAATCAAGCTTACCTGAACGAAGGTACTGACGCCCAAACCTATTTTATCGGTATCTAACTTGGCATGGTAGCTTTTGATGATGCCCATGTTCTCAAGCTTTTTTACCCTTTCAAGAGTAGGTGCAGGTGACAAACCTATATCTTTCGAAAGCTGGGCGTTAGTAATTTTTGCATTTGACTGAAGGATCTCCAAAATTTTTCGATCTATCTTATCTAGCTTTAATAAATTGCTCATATGAATTGTTTCAACAAAATTTTATTTTGTACAAAGATAAAACTATTTGCAAAAAATTTGTGGAGGAGGTAGAATTAATTAAGGAAGGAATAAAAAGAATGTATCGGGAAAAACGTTCGTGGGTGTTAAAAAAGAGATACCTATTTCCCACGGGATATCGGTCGATTCATACACACACAATTAGAATCTTCCGGATATCCGTGGGACAGGTATTTTTCGCTCCTAGCTGATGAACAAAATTTTACGGACAAGGAGGTAATGTCAGCAGGAAGTTTGAATTGATACTGTCCTCCTCGGTCTTAATATATTTATTACCATTGATGTCTGTATCCACAATTACCTTGAGGTGTTGTCCGTCTTTCAGTACAAAATACTCCCAATCCTCATTTTCTACTTCTTTAATAGTCTTTTCTATGGATTGTTTCCATCGGGTTCTGTTACTCGTCGTTCCACCAATGTGGGTTATCTCGTTGACATTGCCCTCAGCTTTGGCAATGCACTTAATTTCCGCTTTTCTCATATGAATTCCTGAAACTATAAAACTCGGCAGTGTTATGGAACCTTTTTTTTCCGAATGCCCTGATCTTTTTTCCGAAAAGCAGGAAAGTTGAATTTTGTTTGAAATTTTTGTCGAAAAGAATGTATGAGCCGGGGGCCGATTGGAAAAGTAGCGTCTCCATATTGCCTCTTTCTTTTCATTGGAAGGGCAACCTTTCTTTGCTGTGGCTTAGCTCATTCGATTGAGAATCGATATCTTTTGTACGAGGTAAAAAATTGAAAGCAAATACGCATTTCCCCATTCAGTTTTTGGCTCCCGTGCGAAACCTAAGATAATGGCCCCTTGCACCGATAGCCAATGCACCAAAAACTTTCTCAGACAGGTATCTATTTGATAAACTTTATTTTTTCAAGCAGGTCGTTTTTGTATTTGATGCTCATCTCCACCTTATATTTGTCCAGCTTGAGGGTATTGCCTTCTATTCCGCTAACGTGATTCAGATTTACCACATAGCTGCGGTGAACCCTCACAAAATCCGGGTTTTCTAATTTTTCCAACACTTTCTTCATGCTATTGGACAGTGTATATTTTCTTTCCTTCGTGTGGATATAACTGTACGACCTTGCAGCCTCGATATAGACGATATCTGCATATGAGATGATTTCAGCGGTGTTATTATCTGTGCGAATAAGAATCCTTTCGGAGAGTCGGTCTGGCAACGATGTCCGTTGATGGAAGGCGTTGTAATATGCTATTTCCAATGCTCTTAAAAGGTCATCCTTTTTAAAAGGCTTTGAAAGGTAATTTGCAGGATTGGTCTTTTTTGCGCGGTTTACCGTTTCCTGATCTATAAAATCGGATAAGTAAATAATGGGAATAGAATGGTTCTGAACTATTCTTTCTGCTGTTGCTATTCCGTCCAGTTCTCCCGCAAGCTGAATATCCATAAGGATAAGGTCTGGCGGCGTAGCGGCTACCATTTCCAGGGCCTCTTCTCCGGAAGTCACGATACCCAAAGCCTTGAAGTTGTGATCCTCAAGCTTGATTTTTATGTCTTGTGCAATCAGCCATTGATCTTCTACAATGAGTACTTTTATAGGTTCCATGTCTGATATATTAAAGGTAATGCGATTGGTTAACGGCGGATCAAACGGTTAAATAGATGTTTATTTCCTAATTAATCCTTTTTTGAGTTATGTTCTTCGATCTTTTTTGTTACAGCGCCCTTGGTGCGCGACCCTGAGAAAGGCCATTCGTTACTCATCCCTACCTCTTAAATTCGGTCATTTCATAATTGTTTACCTGAACGATAAATTAAGCGAAATAGAATTTTTAAAGTTTAAACTCAACTTAACTATATTATAAATATAAATTGACTTTAATTACCCATAATACCCTTTGTTTTCTTATTTTACAAATAGATATTCATTAAGGACCTGATTCGTCAAGGTATTATTAGAATTTTTCTAATAATAAGGATGCTATGGTATCGGGTTAGAATATCAGACTGAGCCTGATTGTCGGCTCCTAAAATGGTTGATTGTGAAGATGAGAAATATTTCCTGGCATGTCCGAGTAATTGAACTTCGAAGCAGAATATTTGGTATTTGATGGCGGTCTTTTATCATAAATGGATCTTGGACTAATCAAATTAGAATCCAAAGCGAAAGGATTTCGGTAATAAAATGGTTAAATAGCTATGAGCAGGTTTTGACACCCGAACGAAGTTGAAATAATTATTTTGGGAGCTGACTTTACTTCGAAAGAACGTAGGCTATTCCGTCCCAAAACTCATCCAAAACATGTTCTGACCTTTACGAAAAATGATACAGATGAAAAAGAAGCGGTTAAAATCTAAGGTTATAAAAGAAGAGGATAAAAAGCGCAGCCCCAAAAAGGCCACGCATACGGAAGCGTACGATAAGGAAGTGGCTTCCCCTGTTTGTTTTGCAAACAGCCCTGAATTACGCGACGAATTCAAATAACAAGGGTAAATCACCAAACTTTTTAATTTCGACCTGGTTAAGTGATCAGTTATAAAAAAACCAGAAGACTAGAACGATGAAAAAGCTATTATTTATTTTAATAGGCGCATTTACCTTTTCATGTGGGGACACCTCCAACCAATCCAATGATGAATCTATTGGTACCCAGAATTCATCTGATAATGATGTTGAAGAATTTTCGGGAGAGCATATTACCCCGCAAGTAGAGGCGGATTCTGTAACATCAAGGTTGGATGTGGACAGCATCTCATCTGCTGAAGAAGCAGAACAAGAGATTGAATAGCGGTCGAACATATTGCTGATGCTACTACGGTAATCTTTTGCGCTTCCCTGATTGGGATTAGCGCATTTGTTTCTGCCTATGATATATTGTCGTAGCACAGGGGCTGTAGATTACTAAGAAATCAGACACCATAGTTATATTCTCTTGTATTCTGCGGAAAAAAGGGGCTTTGGAGCTCGGGCGAAAGCTCCCGGGGTTGGAGGAACTACCGTGGTCCGGAATGCACTTTTCTCGGTTGATGCCAAATCTGTTATCAGCGGAGACGGAATAAAGGATGTAGACATAGTACATAAGAAAAAAGCCCATGAAGGGCTTTAAAAGTGGAGAAT
>CAZWQB010000017.1:0-30350 GCA_964636035.1 uncultured Roseivirgaceae bacterium | reverse complement strand
AATCAACGATCAGGGGAAGCATTTCATTGGCTTTGGACCATTCGGGCTGCAAGTACAGTTTGCAAGTATCAGAAACTTTATCTAAAAATGATGCTGCCCAATTGAAGTCTGACTTATTATAGATGATCACTTTTAATTCATGCGCAATAGTCAATACCTCATTCAGTGGATGTTTGAATTTCTTGGGTGACAGACAAATCCAGTCCCACTTGCCTGAAACAGGATATGCGCCGGAAGTTTCAATGTTCGTCTGGAACCCTTGCGCATGAAGCGCTTCGCAAAGTGCGTCGAGATTGTGCATTAACGGTTCCCCGCCTGTTATCACAGCCAACCTGGCGGAATGCTTTGCTGCTTCGTTCACAATTTCCTCTATAGTAATGTGAGGAAACTTAGTTACATCCCAAGATTCCTTCACGTCACACCAGTGACAGCCCACGTCACACCCACCCAAACGTATAAAATAGGCGGCCTTCCCACTATAATAGCCCTCGCCCTGGATGGTGTAGAAGGATTCCATGAGAGGAAGTTTAGTCTGAAGTAAATTGTTCTTTACCAGATGCGAAAAGTTTTCCATTCCATTAAAATCGTCTGTTGTTTAAGGTTTAATGTCGAAAGTTTAAATAAGCTTAAGTTTTCTCATTTATATTTCTGTCCTTTTATTTCCGAGTTCTTTAAATAAACAATTAGTCCGTAAATTAACTTCGAGGCTTCTATTGCAAGCTTATATAGGTTTTTAAATTCTTCTTCAGAAACGTGTTTTTTATCTAAAGCCCTGTATAACTGAGACCTAACCTCTCCACAAGAACCTTTTGCAATATAAAGGTACTGAATAAATTCCTTGGACCCTCCCCGTTCGAATCCTTCAGCAATATTGTCCATTACAGAACCACTTGATCTGGAAATTTGATCCCTTAATGAAAAATCTTTATAGAAAGTATAGACTTTTGTTGCTTCATCGACTTTCTGACACAGCACCCTTGCACTCTTCCAGCAATTTAAATCTTCAAATCTTTTAACAAGCGCCACAGTAACTCATTTAAACTTGAAACAAAAAACCTGAAACTTTAATTATAAACACTCTTCCTGCTCGCTTGCAATGTATTGTAAAGCAAGGATGCAATGGTCATAGGACCGACGCCGCCTGGCACTGGGGTGATATAGCTGCTCTTTTTCTCTACTTCAATAAAGTCTACGTCTCCCTTCAGCGCATATCCTGATTTTTTGTTTTCATCCTTTACTCTGGTTATTCCAACATCAATAACCACGACGCCATCTTTCACCATATCTGCTGTCAGAAATCCGGGGCGGCCCAAAGCCACTATTACAATATCAGCCTGGAGTGTCAGTTCTTTAATGTTGGCGGTTTTGCTATGACACAAAGTGACGGTACAATTGCCTGGATAGGCATTTCGCGACATCAGCATGCTCATTGGAGAGCCTACGATTTCGCTTCGGCCAATCACTACGCAATGCTTGCCCTGCGTTTCTATGTTGTATCGTTTTATAAGCTCCAATATGCCAAAGGGAGTGGCTGCTACGTAAGAAGGGAGGTTTTTTGCCATTCGTCCTACGTTCATCGGATGAAATCCGTCTACGTCTTTTTCGGCCTTTATTCTGTCCGTTACTTTTTGTACCGAGATGTGGGGCGGCAGGGGCAATTGGACTATTAAACCATCAATGTCCGGATCATTGTTGATATCTTCGATCACCTGCAATAATTCTTCCTCTGAAATATCACTGTCAAACCGCTTTAAAGTAGAGGCAAATCCGCATTGCTCACAAGCTTTTACTTTACTGTTAACATAGGTTTCGCTGGCGCCATCTGTGCCCACCAATACGGCAGCAAGATGTGGGATTTTACCATTGTGAATTCTGATTTCCTGCACCTGCTGTGCAATCTCTTCTCTGATTTCAGCGGAGGTTTTCTTTCCGTCCAGAAGTTTAGCCATGTTTTATTTTGTTTATCGATTTGAAAATTGGAGAATAGAGCATTGGTAAATTAAACAGAGGTATTTCCAATTTGTATTCAATGATAAGCTAGATTTAAGCATTGAGGATTATTAGAAAATTACCAATTCCTTATCCTGTTGAAGTGTTTTAAGTTCAAAGTTTTAATTGGGATTGAATTCTTTATACAAGTTGCAGCAATAAAAATATCTCTGAATTCAATCATCTTATTTGCCTTTCTCAGTTGATGATACAGTTCGGAAGCAGTTACAGCCACTTCAGATGTAAAAGGAAGGATCAATAAATCATCAGTTACTCAACAAGAAATCCATAAAGTTAAGAACTTCTTTTTTCGCATTCTCATCCAGCGAGTGATATTTTGCGAGTATTTCATCCATTGTAACCTTTATTTATATTAAATTAAAGTTACTATTTATTGCTTAAAATAGCATAGTAAGAGCCGGATCAATGCCCACGCCAAGTCGGCAACCACTAATCCATTCAATTTCCTGATTAATCATTACACATTAGATAATTTTCTAATTAGTTTCTCAGCTATCCAGCTTTAAAACTGCCATAAAGGCCTCCTGCGGAATTTCTACGTTACCTACCTGTCTCATTCGCTTTTTACCCTTTTTCTGCTTTTCAAGAAGCTTCCTCTTTCTGGAAATATCGCCTCCGTAGCATTTTGCCAACACGTTCTTACGCATTGCCTTCACCGATTCCCTGGCAATGATTTTTGTCCCTATGGAAGCCTGAACGGCTATTTCAAACATTTGACGTGGAATAAGCTCCTTCAGTTTTTCGCAAAGTCTTTTTCCCCATTCATACGCCTTATCTTTATGTACAATGGCAGAAAGGGCATCTACTTTTTCGCCGTTCAGCATGATGTCCAGCTTTACCATGGTGGATTCTCTGAAGCCAATCAGTTCATAATCCAACGAAGCATATCCTCTGGAAATGGTCTTCAACCGGTCAAAGAAGTCAAATACTATTTCAGAAAGAGGCAGTTCAAATGTTAATTCTACCCTGTCCTGCGTAAGGTAAACCTGATTTTTTATAATACCGCGCTTATCGATACACAAAGCTATAATGCCCCCGATATACTCCGATTTTGAAATTATCTGGGCTCTAATGAAAGGCTCTTCTATATGGTTGATGGCATTAGGTTCGGGCATGTCAGAAGGGGCGTTCACCTTTAATATACTCCCGTCAGATCGTACAGCATGAAACTGAACCGAGGGCACCGTGGTGATCACCGTCATGTCAAACTCTCGCTCCAACCGCTCCTGGATAATTTCCATGTGAAGCATACCTAAAAACCCACATCTAAAACCGAAACCCAAAGCAGCGGAAGTTTCCGGCTCCCAAACAAGGGAGGCATCATTCAACTGTAATTTTTCCATAGAAGCCCTCAGCTCCTCATATTCCGTGGTATCAACAGGATAAATCCCGGCAAAAACCATTGGCTTCACGTTTTCAAAACCTTTGACAGTTTGCTGACAGGGCCGATCTACATGGGTAATGGTATCCCCTACTTTTACCTCTTTGGCGACCTTTATTCCAGAAATGAGATAGCCAACATTCCCCGCAGCAATGGATTTTTGAGGGTCTTGCTTTAAGCGAAGTATTCCTATCTCGTCTGCATCATAGGTTTTTCCAGTATTAACAAACTTAACTTTGTCTCCCTTGCTGATCGTGCCGTTAAAGATTCGAAATATAACTTCAATTCCCCGAAACGAATTAAACACAGAATCGAAAATCATAGCTTGCAAAGGGGCATCCACATCACCTGAAGGTGCGGGAATACGATTAACAATTGCTTCGAGGATATCATCGATACCAATACCTTCTTTACCGCTGGCAAGGATGATGTCGTCGCGATCACAGCCTATTAGCTCCACCACCTGATCTTTTACCTCCTCAGGCATAGCACCCGGTAAGTCAATTTTGTTTAAAACAGGTATAATTTCCAGGTCATGTTCCAAAGCAAGGTACAAATTCGAAATTGTCTGCGCCTCTATTCCCTGTGAAGCATCCACAATTAAAAGTGCACCCTCACAGGCAGCGATCGATCTGGAAACCTCATAGGAAAAATCAACGTGACCGGGCGTATCTATCAGGTTCAGCACATACTTCTCTCCCTTGTACAGATAATCCATCTGTATGGCATGGCTTTTTATGGTAATTCCCCGTTCCCGCTCCAGGTCCATGCTGTCCAGTAACTGCTCCTGCATTTCCCGCCCGGTAACAGTTTGCGTAAACTCTAAAAGGCGATCTGCCAGGGTACTTTTACCATGATCAATATGCGCAATAATGCAGAAGTTCCTAATATTCTTCATTCTCAATTTTTCTTACCAAGCCAATACCTTTAAACACGCTTTGTGGGTTGTAAATGCAAAAGTAGCTAATATTTTTTTACTATATAAAATTTGTTTTCAGGTGAGACAAATCGAATCCAAAGGGAATTCTATCGCGTGAGAAAACCTGAATTCCGATAATGCCTGCCCGTTGGACCTTCAAATTTTGTCTTAAGTATGTTAAAGGCAATTTTGCTGAATTCCAGCTCCTTTCCACTTTTATTCAAATTTTCTCTTTTATTATAAAATGCCGATATTTGTATACCATACTTAATTTCATGCCCTTATGTCTATCGCAGAAAATAAAAAAAAGAATAATATTTCTGAATATATCATTTTCATGTATCAGACAGAAGATCTAATCCGCGTCTACCATTTTGACATGGATCAAATTAAGCAATACGTGATCGATCATTTCCCTGTGGATGATAAAGAAAAAGAATCGATAATTGTTTGGTACAAGGAAATTCTGGACCAAATGGTAGCAGAAAACATCACAGAAAAGGGTCATTTAAAGTCCGTGAATGCCTTAGTAGGGGAACTTGCAGAAATGAGTAAACAATTGTTGAAGTCTGACCACGCTTATCGTCAGATCTATGACCAGGCGAAAATCCACATCAATAAAAACATGGACCAGGCTAACGGAGCCATTCAGGAACCCATACAAATTTGCCTGAACGCCATTTACGGCCTGTTGCTGCTGCGAATGAACGGCAAAAAAGTAGACGAAAGCTTAATGGAAGGTATAAATAAGTTTGGTGATGTTTTAAGTTATTTAAGCTATAAATACAAACAAAGAAAATCAACAGCTAAGTAGGCCCTGAAAGTAAAAAACAGAGTAAATATTCGAGTCCCTTATTTTAGCGTCAGCCTCGCTAAATAATGGTCCGCATCATCCTCAAAAATGACCTGAAAATGGTAGCCGCATTTATCGGCAATTGCTTCAAGGGTTGTCTGATCAATATAAAGCCAATTGAACCAATCGCCAACTTGCCCTTTGTACTCATATCTGTATGACAATTCACCGAAATATTTCCCCTGCGGTCTGGGAATATCGTCGTAGAGATAGCTGATATCGCTCGAGTCTAAAAGAATTTGACCATCAGGATTTAGTAACTTTTTGGCGTGATCCAGGAATTTTTCCAACCCTCGAATGGTACCCACCAGGCCAATGCCATTCATCAACAACAGCAAGGTATCAAATCTGCGTTGATCAAATTCATAAATATCCTCCTTAACTGCCTCCACTACGCAGCGATCTTTCATAATCTGGATTGCCATTTCAGATATTTCAAGACCCGCCACCTTAAAACCCCTATCCTGCAAAACTTTTGTGTGCATGCCCACGCCGGCACCTATATCCAACACTTCGCCTTCACAGATGTCCATGGCACACAGCTCCAAATCCGGCATATCTTCCTCTTCTCTGAAGAAGACCTCAACTGGCATTTCTTCCGGATCACCATAACTGTTGTGCAACAACAATGAATCGACCGTCTTTTTATAATAGAAATCTGCTAAAACTGTATCAAAAACGTCCATGTTTGAAATTATGAATGTTGAATTTTAAATGTTGAATGTTGGGATGGATTAGTAGTTGTGAGACACAAACAACGGCTCATAGAATTGTGAATGTTGAATGTTAAATGTTGAAAGTTTTGCCAAATCCGAGTATCCCGCCTCCGCCTCGCACTATGTGTTTTCACAGCGGCACTAAGAAAGAATTTGTTGTTTGAGACCCAACTGATCACAGGTACTCGGTGAACTCAAAAACACTTTTATAGGCATTGTTCTCAGATGCATAGTCAATCAAATCACTATAGAATTTATTCTGACCCAAAGTAGCGCTGTCTCCTATCATTACCAACTTTTTTCTGGCTCGAGTCATGGCTACATTCATTCGTCGCAATTCTCCTAAGAAACCAATTTCACCCACTTCATTTGACCGTACAAGGCTAATATAAATCACATCTCTTTCCCTTCCCTGAAATGCATCAATGGTGTCGATGGTAATGTTGTCCTTTAGGAGCATTAACTGTTCGAACTTTGACAGCAGGTCGTTCAATAAGTTAATTTGTGCTTTGTATGGGGAAATAATTCCAATAGAAATCGATTCACTTGGTTCCGAATCGGGCTGCCGGTCGGCAAGTCGCTGTATGAGCGCTTCCAAATGGCTGAGCAAAAAGTTTGCTTCCTCCTTATTGTAGCGGCTCAGGGTTTCCGGATTAATTTCCTCTCCAAATCCCCCTCCTGCTGTATCAATAAACTCCAATGGATTTTCTTCGGGCATAAGCAGGTGACCGGCTACTGTTTCATGCGCTTTTAAAGCATTACCATAAAATTGACGATTTGAAAAATTCATGATCACTTCATGCATTCGGTATTGAACTTTCAGCAAACTGCCAATCTTCTTCTGATCAATCACCTTCTCAAAAAGTGTATTTGCCAAACCTTTTTTGGCTGCCTGAACAGACTTGATGGTAGGGGGCAGTTGGTGGTGGTCGCCAGCAAAAACTACTTTATCTGACCTTAAAATTGGAATCCAGCAAGCAGGCTCTAATGCCTGAGCGGCCTCATCTATGAATAAAGTTGAAAACCGCCTCTTCTGTAATTGATTTCCTGATGCGCCTACCAGCGTAGAAGCTATTACCTGCGCTTTACCAATGATATCTTCCAAAATATAGAACTCCAGCGCCTCGGCTTCAGCCTGTAAGGATGATGCCTCCTGCAATAACCTTTTTCGCTGTGCCCTTTCAGAATGCCCAAAATGCCGCTTGTACTTAAACGCCAGCTTCCTGAACTCTTCTTTTTTTTGCCTGATTTTCTTAAGGTCGTTGTAGATTGGGTGATTCGCAACCAATGCATCAAGGGTTTTCTCCAAAGCTTCCTCAGTAACCCTTGCCGGATGACCTATTCTGATGACATTGATGTTTTTCTCTGATAGCTTCTCCACCAAAAGATCTACAGCCGCATTGCTGGGGGCACATACCAATACCTGGGCTTCTTTTTCTAACACGGACATAATGGCATGCACCAGGGTGGTTGTTTTGCCTGTTCCCGGAGGTCCATGCACAATGGCAACATCCTCTGCGGCTAAAATATGACGCACTGCTTCATTCTGGCTTTCATTGAGGCTTGCACCTGATACCTGATCCGTGGAATGGAACCGCGGCTGTTCGCTTCCCAGCATCACCTCTCTCAACCTGAGCGCCGGCCCTTTGGCAGTAAGCATTTGCTTCACAGCGAATTCCATCTCCCGGTATGATGCCTCGTCAAACAACAAATCCACTCCTAACTTTCCATACTCCAACCATTCAGGCAAAATATTGTCACCACCTCCCAGGTTTAGGGTCACCAGCATTGTGTTTCCCTTCACAGTATTTACCACTCCTGAAACCTGTTCTTCAATTGAGGAAGTATTTGCCGACTGCAGAAAAATATTCACCAGCTTCCCCGACTGGAAAACATGAGGTTTATCCAGTTCAGAGGTTCTTTCCAGCCCTACAATTATTTTGTCACCAGTTCCGTATATCGTTTTTTTCAACACTACCGGATACCAGGACAAACCTGATTTTTTTCTTTCCTGTAGCGATGTTCGAAGAATCTTTTCTTTATACTGACGAAGGTCCTCTTCTTTTTCTTCCTTTAAAAGGCTTAAGGTTAATTGTAAGGATTCAATAGCTGTCATTTACATCAATAAAGTATGGGGGAAGTACTAATTTTAAACGAGATGAAAATATATAAGCTATACGAAAAAGAAAAGAGTCATCAAATTTAATCAACTGTCGATTACACGCCTCTTTAAAAACAGGAAATTTTAATTCTTCTATCCCAGCGTCGAGGGGAAAAACACAAAATAACAAAGGGCATACTAATTAGCGTTTCAAATATTCCTGTATTCTTTGTTTTTGCCAGCTTCTGTCGTGCTGCTGGTAGTCGCTATAGACTTCCGTGATCAGATCATACATTACTGCCTCATCATACCCCAGTTTGGCGGCTACCTTTGAGCAAAACTTAATTTCTTCCAAATATAATTTACCGTCCGCTTTCATCAATTCTACAAGACTATATAGATATTCAAACCTATCATCATCTGACAAAGCATTCAGGTTGAGGCCTTGATCTGGTTTATTTACTACGTCTATAATTTCCTGCTCACTCATGCCGTTAGCCGTTCCAATCTGATGGATTTTGTCCAACTCCAATGGCACAATCTCCCCGTCTATTTTTGCAAGATTTACTAAAATACTGAGTAAGGGTTTAGACATAAATGAGCTAAGTTCTCTGGTAATTGGGAAATAAGATGAATCTGTTTGCGGACGGATTTCCATTAATTAAAAAACAGATATCTAAAATTTAATGCAAATTATACCTATAATTATCGTATACTCCAAATAAATCATCATTTCCCGATTCATGAATTTTTTATCCCACTTATTTTTATCAGGCGATTCAGAACCAATTACCATAGGAAATTTCATAGGAGATTTTGTAAAAGGGAAGAAAATGTATGAATTTCAACCCCAAATTGCAAAAGGAATCAGGCTCCACAGAGAAATTGATTTTTTTACAGATAATCATCCAGTCGTGTCGAGTAGCAAGGACAAACTAAGAGCGCGCCATGGCCATTATGCAGGGGTAGTTGTAGATGTATTCTATGACCATTTTCTGGCAGCAAACTGGATGGAATATCACCCCCTGAGCCTGGAGCAATTTGCTGACGACAGGTACAAATTATTAAGTGATCATATTGAGCAACTACCACCGGCGGCGCAAATGATGCTCCCCCACATGATCAAAGACAATTGGTTGGTTAACTATGCCAATATTGACGGCATTGACCAAACATGTAAAGGCATAGCCAGGCGGACAAAGTTTAAGTCAAATATGGAAAGTGCCTCTCAGGATTTGATTAAATACTATGAGGGGCTTGAAGATGACTTTAAAAAATTCTTCCCTTCCGTACAAAGCTTCGCTCAGCAGTTTTTAGAACAAGAAGATCTTTTAACATAAAACATAATGATTGTCTCTAAACCCAAGGGAAATACCCTTTTTGCTTTAGGCATATTTCTCCTACTTTGTCTTGCATTGCTTGGTTATACGCTCTATAATTTTATCAACTATGAATCACGTTACTGGTATCAATATGTAATTTTTGTAGTTGTCACTCCCGTCGCGCTGGCAGTAATTATTAAAACAATTAACAGTTACAAAATCATACGGCTCGGCAAGGGAAAACTTTCTGTAAACTATCCGCTTTTATTAAAAAAAAGGGTAATGCAGCTGCAGGATTTAATAAGTTGCTCAGAAGAAGTAATTAAAACGCAGGGGGCAGACTTTAAGCAACTTACCATCAATTTCGAAAGGGAAATAGTGAAACTTTCTAACCAAGAGAACAGTGAATACCCCAAGATCTATAGCTACTTAAAAAGGAAACACCCCAAAAAATTTAAGTAAGCTCAAAAATCATACATGCAGGTTTTTTTCAATTGAATTTGAAACAATCTTTTCCATACGCACGTTTAGGCCTAAATGTAAATATTAAAATTGCATTTATATTGGAAACTGGTTCATTTTTCCTATTGATTCGAAATACAATCGTTCATAATATTTTTATTCCTGAGGGTTACTTTATTTAAAAAGTGAGTATTTAGCTTTGAAACTTACATTCTCACAAGTTTATTTTTTAATTTAAATTAAAAGTTATGATTATTCTTCAACAAATTCTTATCCTATTATTGTTACTGCTTGCTGGTTTTGCATTGTCAGGAACTTTATTTTGGTTGCTCTTTAAGAAGGATGCGCCCAGCTATGATGAAGTTAGAGAAAGATTCTTAATTGACTAAGTATATTTTGATGTTACAAAAAGAATAGCGGCCCGATAAGCCGCTATTCTTTTTCATCAATGTAGCGAAATAATTTCTGAATCCAGGCCACTATCCCTTTCTCCTCATTCCCTCAAGTGCGTCCCACATTTCCGGAGTCACCATTTCCAGATTGTTAAACTCGCCGGCGCCCAGCAGCCACTCGCCGCCATCAATTGTAATAACATCTCCATTTATATAGGCAGAATAATCAGACATTAGGTACGCAGCCAGATTGGCCAACTCCTGGTGTTCACCTGTTCGTTTTAATGGAACTTTATTAGCGGGATTAAACTTCTTGACCATATCTCCGGGAAGTAATCTGCTCCAGGCTCCTTCCGTAGGAAATGGTCCGGGCGCAATGGCGTTGCTTCTAATGCCATATTTTGCCCACTCTACTGCAAGCGATCGTGTGAGGGCTAAAACACCGGCTTTTGCACAGGCTGACGGCACCACGTACCCGGAACCCGTCCACGCATAGGTAGTTACAATATTCAAAAAGTTACCGTTTTGCTTTGCGTTTATCCAATGCTTGCCCATGGCTAAGGTAAAATTATAAGTGCCTTTTAGAACTATATCCACAACTGTATCAAAAGCTTTGGCGTTCAGGCGCTCAGTGGGGCTTATAAAATTACCCGCTGCATTGTTTAATACACAATCTACCCTTCCAAAGGTTTCGACAGCTTTTTGGATTACAGCCTCAATCTCATCATAATTCCGAATGTCGCAGGAAGCTGCTAAGACTTTGCCCCCTGTAGCATTTTCAAGTTCATCAGCTGCATCTTTCAATACATCAAGCTTTCTACTGGATATTACCAGGTTTGCACCCAACTGCAAAAAGTACTTCCCCATTGCCTTGCCAAGACCAGTTCCGCCTCCTGTCACAATAATTGTTTTCCCTTTCAGGGCATCTTCTTTTAGCATTCCTTCATTTATCATAGATAAAAAAATTTTGTTATTATTTTTAAAACTCAACTATTTCAAACTTTATCAAAAGAATCTTAAAATATAGACATTTTTAATCGAAATAAAACATCCTGCCCCAATATCATTGGGCCTGGGGACTTACATCCACATTCTCTATTTCAGCAGATTCGCTTTTTTTAAATTAATATTATCCCATACATTAGCACAAACATAATTGCTTGCGAATCCTGACTTGAAAGGATAACGCACCATTCATTTTATTTAAAAACATTTAATTCTATTTATGAAAAACTACTATTCTCTTAAGCGCCTTCCCTTCATCTTAGTGCTTTTTGTCTTTGCATCGGGTTGTGTTTCTACAAAAAAATACGACGCACTGCTCACTGACAAAATGCAAGTAGAAAATGAAAAGGCAGACACCGAAGAGCAGCTAGAAATTGCGCGCGAAGAAATTGAAAGATTAAATCAACGAATAGAAGGTCTAAACAGCCAGATAGAAGCCCTACTCGAAGACACAACTGCTCAGGGAGAAGCGTATGCGAAATTAGAGGGCTATTATAACAATCTGCTCAAAAACAGCGATAAACTGAGCCAGGAATTTGTGGATCAGCAGAAAAAAATCCAGGAACTGGAAAAGGTACTGAAAGAAAAAGAGAAAGCTGTAAATGACATCAGGAACAAAGTGAGTCAGGCTTTGCTCAATTTTAAAGAGAATGACCTTACCATCGATATTAAAAATGGCAAAGTGTATGTGTCTTTAGCAGAACAACTTTTATTTGGTTCAGGTAGTATTGAGGTGGACAAAAAAGGCGTTGACGCATTAAAGCAGCTAGCCACAGTACTTAGAAATAATCCGGAGATCAACATTATGGTGGAGGGCCACACGGACAATGTTCCGATTTCAAGAAAATCACAGTACATGCAAAATAACTGGGATTTAAGTGTGTTAAGAGCTACTTCTATAGTGGACATTCTGACAGAAGCCGGTGTGGAACCTTCTAAAATAACCGCCGCCGGAAAGGGAGAATATTTACCTCTAAACCCGAATGATTCTCCTGAAGGAAAGCAAAAGAACCGGAGAACAGAAATTATTTTAACACCGGAGCTGGACGAATTATTCCAAATACTGGAAGCCAATTAAAAATACGGTTCAAAGCTAGTGAAAAATCGCTAGCCTTGAACCCTTACATTATATAACTTAATATTTTCATCTTGAGTTCGCAAAATAAGTTTATCTACTCTGGCTTGTGCCACAAGTATTCTATCAAATGGATCTCGATGCCAAAAATCTAAAGTTTCATATTCAATAGTATGCCTTGCAGAAATTGGTAAAAACTCAAATCCATTTTCTTTTATCAACCTGATAATTTCCTTAGTCCTCCATCAAATTGAAGCTTTTTTCACCCTAACTTGATTGCTATTTCCCAAATTGAAGCGATGCTAACAAACTTCTTGTTTTCTAGTTCTTCAATTACTGATCGTGATTCTTTGCCTATTTCAACATCACCGTGGAAAAACCATATAAGAATATGTGTATCTAGAAAAAATTCATTTTTACATATATTTTTTTAAATCATCCAAAGGTTCGTCGAAATCCGGAGCGATCTTAAACTTCCCCTTTGCACATCCAAATTTTGGCGTTTTTGTTAATTTGGTATTCGATTGCTTACTTAACAAAAAATCCACAAAATCACTCACTTCTTTTTTTAAGGAAGGCTTTAAATGATTTAGCTTTGTGTATAATTGATCTATATCTGTCATAATTCAGTCTACTTTTTTTAAATTAATAAGGTAAAACATATTAATATTCTTTCAAAGATGATCTGAAAATGATTTCTTTAACTCTACCGCAACGCCTGCTCCAAATCAGCAATCAGATCCTCAGCGTCTTCTATTCCTACACTAAGCCTGATCAGGGAATCTTTTAGGCCCACTTTTTCCCGCTCCTCTTTTGGAATACTGGCATGCGTCATGCTTGCAGGGTGACCACTCAAAGACTCCACGCCTCCCAATGATTCGGCCAGGGTGAAGTATTTGAATTTCTCGAGTACCGAGATGGCATCTTCTAATCGATCAGTCTTTAAAGTGAAGGAGATCATGCCACCAAAATCCCTCATTTGTTCCCTGGCAATGTTATGATTTGGATGCGTATCCAGGCCGGGCCAGAATACCTTTCCTACTTTGGGGTGATCTTTAAGATACGAAGCCACCTTTCTACCGTTTTCGCAATGTCTTTGCATTCTGACATGCAACGTTTTGATACCTCTCAGCACCAGAAAGCAATCCTGCGGACCCGGAACCGCACCACAGGCATTTTGTATGAAGATTAGTTGATCGGCGGTCTCCTGATCGTTCAAAACCAGGGCGCCCATTACCACATCAGAGTGCCCGCCAATGTATTTTGTAAGAGAGTGCGTAACAATGTCTGCGCCCAAGTCAAGTGGATTTTGTAGATAAGGCGTGCAGAACGTATTGTCAACCACCACCTTTATTCCCCTTTTTTTGGCAACAGCCACCGCGCCTTTAATATCTATAATATTCATCATAGGATTGGAAGGCGTTTCAATCCACACCATTTTGGTGTTGTCATTGAAATGTTTCTCTATATCCGATGGCTTATCCATGCTCACAAAGTGGAATTTTATTCCATAGTTCGCAAATACCTTTGTAAATATTCTGTAGGATCCCCCGTACAAATCGTTCGTACAAACTACTTCGTCGCCGGGCTTTAAGAGTTTCATCAGCGCATCAGCGGATGCCAGCCCTGAGGAAAAACAAATCCCGATTTTCCCGTTTTCCAATGCAGCAAGACTATCCTGCAAGGCCGTTCTCGTAGGATTGTGCGTTCTGGAATATTCATAGCCCTTATGCGCACCCGGAGAGGTTTGAACATAGGTGGATGTCTGAAAAATAGGTGTCATGATTGCACCCGTTGAAGGGTCGGGCTGAATACCTGCGTGAATTGCTTTAGTACCAAATTTCATATTTGTAAATGTTTTAAATAGCTGACAAAATCTATACTACCTCAAATATGCGATTATTCCCGCACAAGCCATTTGTTTCATAGGATTTATTATCTTGCCGCAAGTTAGGTTAATTCCAATACTTTTTTTCTTGTTATAAGAACGCTATCCTATGTTTCTTGTTCCCTTTTTCCGGGAGAATAAACACTCTCTTTTTTTGTTGGTCTGGATGACGATAATGCCAATTGTATGCAGCGCAATCGTTACCTTGCTTGCTATAAAATATGAGGTCTACATCCGCAGCTTTAACTTACCGGCGTGGTTGATTTTTTTTACAGGCGCCACCATTACCATGGCGCTGGCCATGACACCTACCACTTTTATTGCACTTCTGAGCGGCTTCTTTCTCAGCTGGCTTGCTGTACCTTTTATGTTAATATCCTATCTGGTAGCTTCGGCTCTTGGTTTCTTTCTTGCCAAACGTGTAGACCAGGGGAAGTTCCTTGCGTCAATCCGCAAGCTTCCTAAAGTAGCTGGTTTCATAAATGCTATTAACTCAAAACAGCTATCATTCATTGTTTTGTGCAGAATTTCACCGGTACTACCGTTCGCTATTATGAATGTGGTGCTCTCAATGATTCATATTAGTTTTTCAAAGTTTCTCTGGGGAGGATTTCTGGGCATGCTTCCTCGGACGCTTCTTTTCATCTGGATTGGCAGCACACTTCATCAGTTAAGAGAAATAGTAGAAACCGGTAGAGCGGACGCTTCGCAGATTTCATTTTTCACCTTACTGACAATATCAGTGGTGGGGTTTTACCTATATTTCAAAAATTTGATTTCAAAAAAAATCACTGAGAAAGGGCACAGTAATGAAATTTGAAAAACCCATATTGGATCTACCCCTGCGCTAAGGTGGCGCATAAAATGAGCATATCTGATTAAGTCTCCTTAAAAAGTATAAAGGTTAAAAATCTATTTGCCTTTTTTAATCAAACACTTATTTTTATAAAAAAACCGGCTATGACTGACCGCTTTGGAAAATACATCAACCCATTTACCGACTTTGGATTTAAGAAGCTTTTTGGAACAGAATTCAACAAAGAACTACTTATAAGCTTTCTTAATGAAGTATTGGGAGATAAAGAAAAAATCCAGGACCTCACCTATCTCAATAATGAAGCTCTGGGTAGGATCAAAACTGACAGGTCAGCAATTTTCGATCTCTATTGTAAAAATGAGGAGGGAGAGCTGTTTATTGTCGAGCTGCAAAATGTAAAGCAGGAGTATTTTATCGACCGAAGTATTTTTTATTCAACATTTCCAATTCAAAGCCAGGCCCCAAAACGAAAGGGTTGGGATTACCAACTCAAGGCTGTCTATACCGTTGGGATATTGAATTTCAGCTTCAGCTATGGAATGCAGCAGGAAAGATATTTACGCGAAGTTATGCTCATAGACACGCATACACATGAAATCTTTTACGAGAAGTTAACGTTTATTTATTTGGAAATTCCTAATTTTAAAAAGAGCGAGGAGGAGTTGGAAACCCTGTTCGACAAATGGCTTTACGTGCTACGAAACTTGTCAAGATTTCAGGAGAGGCCAAAAAAGTTACAGGAAAAAGTATTTGGGCAGCTGTTTGAGGCAGCAGAAATTGCAAGATTAGAACCGGAAGAAATGAAAAAGTACGACGAAAGCTTAAAGATCTATAGAGACAACGAAAATACCATGGAGTATGCCAAAAAAATAGCCAGGAAAGAAGCCAGAGAAGAGGAGCGAACCGAGATAGCTAAACTTCTTAAAAAGAACGGCGCGTCCTTTGACTTGATTGAAAAATCTACTGGCTTGTCGCGAGAGCAGATTGAAGAACTGGACTAATTTTTCCCTGGTTAATTCATCGCATGGGTAGCGGGAACCAAAAGTCTTTGACAACTTGCTTTACATGCCCAGAAATATTTCAGGCGAAAAATATAAAAAACGCTTCTGCAATATTGGAAGGTTTAAAACGCGTCTAGCGAGAATTCGCTTTCATAGACTCTATAAACATAAAACTTGGAATCACTTTCTGAATACCTCATCTCGATTTGAGTATCGCTTTGTAAAGGCTGGTCATTGATTAAGTTCCCGGAAATGTCGTATAGATACGTAAAATCCTGCGAGTTATCGGTAATGGCCACAAAATTTCTTTCTGTTCCAAAAGAATAATATTGCGCATCCATTTCCTCTGATGAAAGATAGTCTTTTTCAAAAAGAACTTCGCCATTTTTATTCAGAATTGCTATCCTGCGTAAATCCTGCCTTAGTATTAGGAAGCTCTTTCCTGAGGAAGCTGGAATAAGCTTAAATGAAGTGGCGGCAGAAGGTTTGTACAACTGATTTTTCCTTAAAATCTCTCCCTCAAAATTCCCCTGAATCACCATGCCATTTGCCGTAACTACTGTGAACTTAGTTTGACCAAAGCTTGCTCCCATCTCCAGAAAAAGTGGGCTTATAATTTTATCTTCTAATGACAAGGGAAATCCCGGGTAATATTCACCCCTCCTTGTCATCGCCTTCAGCACCCCCCTTTGCTCCAAGGCAAAAAGAATATCCTTCGCCCTCACCCGCACATGGTCAGGCGGAAGCGCAAGCGGACCCTCCATAGTTTTGGGATTCCATCCGTCTAAATTCTTTGCGCTTTTATCAAACATGTATAGATTTCCTGCGTCGTCAGAAAGTAAAAACCGATAGTTTTTGCTTTTATCATAGTCAATCACATTCACCTGGTCTATTGTGAAGCCGGGCGTAATAGGATATCCGGCAATCGGATTCCCTTCTCTATCAATAATGTACAGGCTCTTATCGGTAGCTAAAAGAAGCTGAAGGTTGCCATTGTTGAAATAGTCAATTTGCATTACATCTCCTACTATCTTCCCATCAATGGAATCTTTCCAAAGAACCCGCCCTTCCGGTGACAATGAATAGATCCATTGGGCAGAATCCTGGACAATTACCTCAAACTTATCTTTTTCCGAACCCTTTAGAACGAAAGGCCGGGAGGTAATTTGTTCTTCCAGGTATAAGGTGCTAACGTTTCGAAGTCTTGCAGGCTCAGCTTGCAATGCATTGACATTGTTATGCGCATAGCTAACACTGGTATAAAAATCATTTTCAATGTTGCTAAATTGAAACTCCATAAGCTCCAGGGATTTCATTGAGACACTGTTCGTCTCCATAAATTCCTTCCATTTTGGAGAAAGCTCGTTCAGGAATATACGCCACACCCTTGGCACATTAATTATGGCGCTATAATTCGCCTCGGTGATCGTTTGTCCTAAAAACTCATTGTACTTTATGGATTTCCCCCAGGTGTCTTCCTGCTCTATATCATCCAAAAGTCCTTTTAGAACCTCTACGCTGTTTCCAATTACAATATAGCGTCCGAGGGGCATGTAAAATGAGGATTCAAAACCCTTAAAAACCGAACCGAATAGGGTCGCAGGAAATTGGGGAAGTGGAATTTCAACTATTTCTATACCACTGTATGCCTCTTTGAAAACAGTATCCCCAAGTGCCTTATTAGCATGGAAAGCAATATTTTCTAAAACGAACAATGCTTCATCTAAATCAGAAGTCTCTATGAAAGCCAGCCTGTCTGGCGTTGTTATTTCAAGGGACTCAAGTGTCGCCACGCCAAGTTCAGCACCAACATGTGGAAAAAATTCGTCCAGGTTCAGACCCAGTTCATCTATCAACTTATCTCTTCGGTCTAACTGCGCCGGATTTCGCGATCTCCAATAGCGGATTAAGTTCTCGTTCCATTTTACAGGGTTGTCAAAAGTAACATGATGCAATAAGGCTGTTCTGTCGGGAACAATATCCGCCATCCCAAAAGGTTGTGGCTTTATGCCTTCAAAGGTTTCGAGCCAGGTATTGTTAGAAAAGTTTCCGGCACCTGAAAAGCCATTCAACAACAAATCACCTTCTTTGAAATTGACCTCCAGTAAGGCCACTTCCCCAAAGCTGTTGATCATGTTGTTTTCGACACCTGTACCTGAGCTAAAAATCGAAAGAAAATCTCCCAGCTTTTGTAGATTAAGATATAATTTACCAGACCCTGTATCAACGCCAGACAGGCTATCGGCATTTCTTTTTTTAGGCAGGAAGCTTGTGGTAAAATCGGCGTTAATATTTCTAACCACATCTTCTACCAATATGGTGGCGAAACTGCCGATCAAATAATTTTTAAAGACAATATAAGTAAAGGTTTTTTTTGATCCTTTTTGTTGTAACTCGTTGATCTCAAGTCCATTGAAATGACGTGTCTGAACGGTTAGCGAAGCTTCTTCCTCCAACCGAGAAATGATATCATTCAGCTTCTTCTGATCCTCAAGGTCGGGAAGTTCGGTTACGTACAAGAAGTCAAATTCGTCTTTGCTGGTAGTATGCATGGAAATGACTAACGGTCTTCCATCGAAAAAACCATTTATCCCGCCCAGGCCAAGCAGAGAATCCAGAAGTGTTATATCTGTTTTCGCTTTTTCAAGTGCAGGCACACGTTCTATACTTGTCCAAAGCTCCTGACCTTGTAAATTATCCCAGTCTTCCCCCAGGTCGTTGGTCTCATAAATCAACAAAGCGTTTTCGGGAACAAGAGAAAAAATTGGCATCTTTTCCTGAAGGAAAACATACCTATAGGAAAAATAGCCTGCAACACCTAAAACTACTATGAGGATTGATACAACTAGTAAAGACCTTTTCACGAATTACTTTTAAAAACAAAAATAAGAGAAATCTCTTCAATTCGTAATATTGGTAATTTTCTGTGAAGGAGCGAAAGATATAGGTAAATTTTTGAAAATGAATAGTCCCCGGTGACACCGGAATATTGTTATAACTATAATTTTTAACAGCTGCGCGAGGCAAAGTTGTCGTTAAGCAAGACTTACTTGCCAGCTTCGTCATTTGCTTGGACTGTATTACCTCAACGACGATAAGCCTCGGCCGGAATTAGTTGTTCTCATCCATGGTAAATCCTACCTTTATTGTTACCTGGTAATGCTGAACTTTTCCATCTTCAATATGGCCGCGGGTTTCGATAACTTCGAACCATCTCATGTTTCTTACCGAAGTGGAAGCCCTTGCTACCGCTTTATCAATTGCGTCTTCAATTCCCTTAGTAGAAGATCCTGTAAGCTCAATGATTTTATAAATGTGATCACTCATGTTTCTGTATTTTTTTGTTTCCCCTATAACCTTCAAATACCCTGAAGGTTTAAAATCCACAAAGCTTTCATATCAGGAACCTAATAAAAAGGGGCCTTCCCTTTCGAGACGGCCCCTTCACATTTAAGCATTTAAAACTTATTTCATTTTTTCCAGCACTTCCATTACCTCACGCACATGCTTTCTTGAGGTTTCGAGTGCCGCCTTTTCTTCATCATTTAATTGCAATTCGATTATCTTTTCTATTCCGTTTTTCCCAAGTATAACCGGTGCACCTAAATAGCAATCATTGATTCCGTATTCCCCGTCCAACTTCACGCATACTGGAAATACCCTTCTCTGATCTTTAACAATCGCCTCCACCATTTGGGCGGCAGCAGACCCTGGCGCATACCAGGCAGATGTTCCCATCAATTTAACCAGTTCCCCTCCTCCGGTCTTAGTTCTCTCAATAATGGCGTCTAATTTATCTTTGTCAATTAATTCTGTTACAGGAATTCCTCCAACCGTTGTATATCGTGGCAACGGCACCATGGTATCGCCATGGCCACCCATAAGCACCGCCTGAATATCTTTAGGAGACACGTTCAGAGCTTCAGCCAAAAAGGCACGGTATCTGGCTGTATCTAATATGCCGGCCATTCCAATAACCCTTTCCCGTGGAAATTTAGAGACTAAATGCGCCTGATAAGTCATTACATCCAATGGATTGGACACAATGATTAATATTGCATTAGGTGAATGCTTTACAATATTTTCGGTTACTGATTTTACGATTCCTGCGTTGGTTTCTATCAAATCATCGCGTGTCATACCTGGCTTCCTGGGAAGTCCGGATGTAATCACAACTACATCAGAGTTTGCAGTTTTAGAGTAGTCATTCGTTGATCCAATTGTCCTGGAGTCGTACAAATTGATA
Source organism: uncultured Roseivirgaceae bacterium (assembly GCA_964636035.1). Taxonomy (GTDB): domain Bacteria; phylum Bacteroidota; class Bacteroidia; order Cytophagales; family Cyclobacteriaceae; genus CAMPJM01. The sequence continues at coordinate 10,162 of CAZWQB010000017.1, read as the reverse complement.
GGTGCTTTTTGCCAGATATCCAAAGCTTTTCCTTCTGCAAAGCCTTCTTTTATATCTACCAGAACTATTTCATTAGCAATTTCGCGATACGCGAGTACATCCGCACAGGTGGCTCCAACGTTACCCGCTCCTACTACTGTTACTTTCATGTTTTGATCTTTATCTTTTGATTTAAATTTCTACTATTGCCACCGCTTTTATTGTTATCTTTTCCTGATGTCTCAATAAGCAAAGGCAATTTGAATGAAGTCGCTAATTTACCAATAAGCACTTATTTACGAAACTAAAATCACTTATTGTTTTATAAAAATACAGGGGCAGTTTAAGTATTTTCAGACGGTGATGCTTAGTTCATTTGCTTTTCCGCGTATACCTGAGAGAGATTGAAAAAATTATTGGAAGATCTATATGCCTTAAAGAGGTTTTGGGTGTAGCCATTATAAACTTCAGCCAGAGAGGTTAACATTTTTGCACGGATTTCTATGTGGCTGTTAAAAATTTCGTAAATATTTACCTGCGGAACCACATAAATTTCGGCTTCTTCGGAAATGACCACCGCACTATAGATTCGTTTCGTGTTCTGAATCATCACATTGTCTCCAAAACCTTTTCCTGTTCCAAGAAGTGTCAGTACTTCAAATTTATTTTGAATATCAATATTTAGAGAAACCTGGCCTTTTTTCACTATATAAAAGGCATGGCTGGGATCATTCCTGAAAAAAACCACCTCGTCCTCCTTGTACTTCCTCAGGTATAAATAAGGCCTGAACAAATCCAGTTCTTCATGCGAAAGTAGCTCGAATAACTTTACCCGCGATAAAAATTCGAACAAGGCAACCTCTTTGGGTGTATAGGTTTTCTTAAAAGGATTTCTCATTCTCATTGTACCATTTGTACTGTTAAAACCGTTTCTGTCGTGTCAGTTATTTTATAGCGGTCATCAATTCTATGCCCAATCACCCATACAATTTTGTTATTGGAAGTGAGCACAAACACCCGTTCTTTCAAGTTTAAGGGAATTTTTTCATCTATCATATAATCACTGAGCTTTTTTTTCTGTTTCATTCCCAATGGAAAAAACACGTCTCCTCGTTGCCATTTCCTCACTTCCAGCGGAAATTCCAATTTATCATGATCAAGGGCGGCGCTGTTTTTTTGAGCAGATATCTTAAACCCCTTTGCTTTTTCTGTTCTAAAAAGCAGGCTCAAAGCCCGGCTTTCAAATTTGGATTGACCTTCATGTACCGGCGAAGGGAAAAACTCAACATCTCCTTTTGGACTAATTATCAGATGTTCCCTGTCAACGTTTAGTTGATAGACTGGAGATTCAAAAATTTTTCCTGCACCATCAAACATCCTGGCAGCAATATCTTTGGTCTGCACGTAACTGTAACCATAGTCTTTAATGATTTCCCAAAGCATTGCTGCCCCCACACCCCTCTGTTTTAGCACCGCCAGGCTGATATAAACATCCCCCGATTTTTGTACCACCGCCTCTTCCACCACACTTTTGAGGGTATCCAAATAAACAGCTTCAACATGTAATAGTCGCTCCAGTGTATGGTCAAAAGTATTCTCTAGATCCGGATTTATTTTCTTCAGTACAGGAACTACCTCATGTCTCAAGCTATTGCGTGCATACTTTACAGCATTATTTGAACTATCTTCCCGCCAGGAGAGATTCTTCTGAGCAACAAAATCCATGATCATTTCTTTGTCGGCAAACAACAGTGGCCTTACAATGTCTCCTGATTTGGGACTAATTCCGTGCAATCCCGAAATTCCAGTTCCCTTCACCAGATTAAACAGCACTGTTTCTATGGTATCGTTTCTATGATGCGCAGTGGCCAAATAGTTATAACCATAATCATTCATCACCTTTTTGAACCAGGCATATCGCATTTGCCTGGCTGCCATCTGTGTGGAAATCTTTTCCTGTTCCGCAAAACCATTGGTATCAAACTGATGCGTGTGGAATGGTACTTTGGCTTTTTTAGCCAGCTTCTGCACAAAAGCCGCATCTTCATCAGATTCTTCTCCCCTCAATCCGAAATTGCAATGTGCTACTCCGTATTGGCAACATGCTGCATCTTTAAAGCATTGCAGCATGGCTACTGAATCTATACCTCCACTCACCGCTACTAAGACTTTATCATCTGGCGAAAAAAGTTTTTTTTCACTTATAAACTCTATAAATCGCTGAACCATAGTTTTGGGTATAATTATTGTTTTCTTACACACAGAGACTGTCATCCAATCTTGTACATAAGGATCTGATGATTTTTAATTAGCTTTGCCCCAAATTTAACGGAAACGATGAGATTTCGCCTTATAATTTTATTTTCCTTGCTGTTCTCTCTGGCGGGATTTTACCCATTGTTGTCTCAAACAAAGGACCGGGTAATCTTGAAGAGTGGCGGCGACTACCTTGAAAGTGCTGAGAGAAATGGAGAAAAATTCCAGAAGTTAATCGGCAGCCCTTCAAACCAGGTGCAGTTTGTCCAAAAAACCACCAGAATATTTGGCGATTCTGTTTATTATTTCAAAGAGAAAAATTCAGTTGAGGTATTTGGTCATGTAAAAATTCTTGAAGGTGATACCATCACCATTACAGGAAAGAAGCTGATCTACGACGGAAACATAAAGCTGGCACAGCTACGAGGCGAGGTGGTTTATAAAGATCCGTCTATGACTATTTATACTGACTTTATGGACTATGATATGCCCGCAAAACTTGCTTACTATTTCAATGGAGGAGAACTGGTAAATCAGGAAAATCGTCTCACCAGCAGTAAGGGCTACTATGAAACTGACATAAAATTTGCCTCATTCAAAGACAGCGTATTATTGGTGAGTCCGGAATATACACTTGAATCTGACACATTACAGTACAATACCATCTCCCAAATTGCGTACACCAAAGGTCCTACCAAGGTAATCATGAAAGATGGGACTATTCTGAATGCAAAAGAGGGGCTGGAATATAAAACACGAGAAAAACAGTCGTCATTCCAGGTGAGTGTCATAGAAACAGAGGATTACATTCTGAAGGGCGATGAGTTATTTTTTGACGATATAAAAAAATTTTATACCGCCACCTCTAATGTGGAAATGATTTCGAAAGATGACAACATCATCATTTATGGAGATTTTGGACGATATTGGCGAAACGAGGGTCTTATTAAGGTTTATGGCCATACCCTGATGAAGAAAGAGGTAAACATGGACACGCTCTATATGACCGCTGACACCCTCGTTTCAATTGAAGATTCAATAGCGGCAAAAAAAAGGATTTTGGCCTATAACAACGTAAAAATATTCAAGTCGAATCTACAGGGAAAATCTGATTCGCTCGCTTATCACAACCTCGACTCCATACTATATCTATATGAAGACCCGGTTCTTTGGTCTGATGAAAACCAAATTACAGCAGACTCCATCAATATAGAGATAATCAACAATGCCGTAGACCGCATGAATACCACCGGAAATTCTTTTGTGGTCTCCCAGGATACTGTCAGCAATTTCAATCAGATAAAGGGGAGGGACATGGTAGCACATTTTAGGAGTAGTAGAATTGATAAGGTGAACGTGAATGGCAATGGGGAGAGCATTTACTATGCCCTGGAAGATGATACGGTGACGGTGGGTATGAATAAAATTATTTGCAGCGACATGCTTATCAAATTTAGAGAGGCGCAGGTAAACACAATTTCATTCTACACCAACCCGGATGCCTCTTTCTTTCCACCTCATGAAATCCTTGAACCAGATACTAGACTGAGCGGATTTAACTGGCGGAAGGATGAACGGCCAAAAAAAGAAGAAGTGATTGCTGTAAGATATTCCAAAGGTGGTGACGATAATTTACCAGATCCCATCCCTATGTCGAACTTAAAAAATGTTGATTCAAGTCCCCTGGGAAAAAAACGGGAGGAATAGCTAAAAAAAATAAAACAATATTTATACAAGAACCTTATAATTAAAAGAGGTTATAAATACCGGATTTTTGATTAGTAATAGTAACAAAAAATTAATATCTTGAAATCTTAATTACGTTGCTAATTATTTAAATTAAAAGTTTAAACCAAAAATAGGATTATTGAGAAAAACTTTACCCAATTCATAAATGCGTGGCTTTATAGTTTCCATATTACTTTTGATATCAATGAGTATTGCTCATGCTCAAAGCCTACGTCTTGTAAATACATCTGGTAAAATTTTCGGAAGGGTTGGCTCGGAAATAGAGGCGCCTGTCTCTGTAAAGAATGTTTCTTCAAAACCAGTTGAAATTGTAATCGAAAGAACAAATCAAAAAATTTCTGGTGGACAGGAAAGCTTTTTTTGTATGGGCAGAACCTGCTATACGCCGGAAACCAAAATTTCTGCAGAAACGAAAGTACTGAGGCCTGGAGAAATATATGACGGGTTCAAAAGTGTCTTACGTTCCGGAATGGGCAAGTCTACCACACAAATTTCTTATTGTTTTGTGAATGTTGCAGATTCGGAAGATAAATTATGTACCACGCTAACCTACCAGGTAGAATCAACTGAAAGCAACGACGTATTGTTTTTCAATGATGATATCAGCATCAGCAGCATTTATCCCAATCCTATTAATGAAGTTGCGCTTTTTGACTATACCGTGAAGAAATCATCTATCCAACCAAAAATTATTTTGCACAACGTCCTGGGCTCCATAGTGGGTGAGTATATTTTGAATGAGTACGAAAATAAGCTAAAGATTTATACCCAAAATTTTAAGCCGGGAGTCTATTTTTACACATTAAATATAGATAATCAAAACCTGATCACGAAGAAGTTCGTCATTAAAAGGTAATTGTACCTACTTTAGCAAAATAATAAAAACCTCTTGTCGTTTGGTTTCCAGCTGTATATTTGCGCCACACCAGATGATTGCTATTTTAGTCATGAAACAATCTTAAATTTCCTTCAATTTTCATGGCTGCCTGAACAATTAAGGCTTGGTTATTGCTTTTGCATCTTAACTTAACCTGCACTATATTTGCACCCTTATGTCAAAAAATAATATTCTCTTTCTTTTTTCCATTACAGCGCTGCTTTTAGTGTCCTCTTCCTGTAGCAAATTCAGGAAAATTCAGAAGAGCGATGATTGGAAAGTGAAATACGATGCCGCGATCAATTATTATGAACGTGGAGAAAAAGGTGATTACTATAAAGCATCCGTTTTATTTGAAGAAGTCCTGCCGCTGATCAGGGGAAGCAAAGAAGCAGAAAAAGCACAGTTCTACTACGCGTATTCTCACTATTATCAGAGGCAGTATATTTTGAGCGCTCACTATTTTAAGACATTCAGCGACACGTATTCCAGAAGTGAACTTGCACAGGAAGCGATGTACATGCATGCTTATTCGCTGTACCTGACATCCCCGGTAGTTGACCTCGACCAAACCAGCTCTTACGAAGCTATGCAGGCGATGCAGAATTTCATCAACCAGCATCCACAAAGTGAATACCGGGACGATGCCACAAAAATAATTGATGCATTGCAGGCAAAGCTTGAAGAGAAGGCTTTTGAAAACGCTAAATTATATCAAAAATTAGAACGATACGAGGCGGCGCTGGTTGCTTATGAGAACTTTGAGGATGATTTTCCGGGTTCCTCCAGGCTGGAAGAGATCAAATATTTAAAGCTGGAAGTGCAATATGAATATGCGCGAAAGAGTACACTTCGCAAGCAACAGGAACGATTTAATAAAACTATTGATTATTACAGAGACTTTATAGATACTTTCCCCGAAAGTAAGTATGTAAAAGATGCTGAGCAAATGTACGTTTCGAGTCTCGCAACTGTAAACAAGCTCAAAGACAATAACTTATAACTAAAAAAATACATTCTTATGCAAAATATTCAGGCTTCTAATGCGTCAATCACAAGCAGGGATGTTGACAAGCTGGCTGCACCTACTGGTAACATTTACGAATCTGTAGCAGTAGTTTCTAAAAGAGCCCGCCAAATTTCTTCTAAAATGAAAGATGAACTGAACAGCAAACTGGCTGAATTCGCTTCAACTGTAGATAATTTGGAGGAAATTTTCGAAAACAGGGAGCAGATAGAAATCTCGAAGTTCTATGAAAGAATGCCGAAACCTACCAATGTAGCTATAGATGAGTTCTTGGCAGGCGAAGTTATGTTCAGAAGACCAGAGCCGGAGAACGAATAGTGCTATAGAGAATAAATTCCACGTCGCCTTTGCTTCGATAAAATCTATTTTTCAAGCAATATCAGACTGGTCGGAATTATTTTGAAGATCTAAACCTATAAGATTTGCTCCAGGGTAAAAAAATTTTATTAGGAGTATGTGGAAGTATAGCAGCTTATAAGGCTGCTTTGCTGATACGGTTATTAATTAAAGCAGAAGCAGAGGTACAGGTTATTATGACCACCTCTGCTTCTTCGTTTATCTCCCCGCTCACTTTATCAACGCTGTCAAAGAGGCCGGTTTACACGAACTTCGTTAAAAACGATGCCGGCGAATGGAACAATCATGTAGCCCTGGGACTATGGGCAGACCTGATGTTGATTGCACCGGCAAGCGCTAATACTATTTCCAAGCTTGCCAACGGCTTGTGCGACAATCTGTTGGTAGCTACTTATTTATCGGCAAAATGTCCGGTTTTTATAGCGCCTGCAATGGATCTTGACATGTACAGGCATCCTTCTACTACCCAAAATCTACAGAAACTGCGAAAATACGGCGATACCGTAATAGATGCAGAGGAAGGAGAACTCGCCAGCGGACTTCATGGGGTGGGCAGAATGGCAGAACCTGAGCAACTTGTTGAACATCTTGAACAATTTTTCTCTTCTACAGGAGATGATCAGTCGCTGAGGGGAATGAAGGTTTTGATTACGGCAGGCCCTACCTATGAGGCGATTGATCCGGTCAGGTTTATTGGAAATCATTCTAGTGGAAAAATGGGTTATGCTTTGGCCGAAGCTGCTGCCAGAGATGGAGCCATGGTAACGGTTATTTCGGGTCCTACCCAGTTAAAGGCCAATCACGCAGCCATAAAAATTGAACATGTAGTTTCTGCAAAAGAAATGTTCGAAGCAACCCGAGCCCATTTCGACAATCATGAAATCATCATTTTTGCTGCAGCCGTTGCCGACTACACCCCTGAAACCACTGCAAATAATAAAATCAAGAGTAGCAGTGAGTCGCATGTTGTGAAGCTAAAGAAAACCACCGACATTGCTGCTACTTTGGGAGCCGGCAAAAAATTTAACCAGTTCATTGTCGGGTTTGCGCTGGAAACTGAGAATGAAGAGATCAATGCACAGGGGAAACTAAAAAAGAAAAACTTTGATTTAATTGTACTAAATTCGTTGAACGATTCAGGCGCAGGTTTTTCTCATGATACAAACAAGGTGACACTGATCGACAAAGATAATAATAAAGAGACTTTCGAGTTAAAGAATAAAAAGGATGTTGCTACAGACATTATAAAAGCAATAAGCAGGAAAAAGATTTATGCATAAGCTCGTCTATTTATTCATTGCACTTTTTTCATTTGGCAATCTCTCGCTGGCGCAAGAGCTAAACTGCAATGTAATCGTGAATGCAGACAGGGTAGAAACTTCTGACCGCAGGATATTTCAGGATATGCAAAATGCCTTCACCCAGTTTCTAAATAACCGCAAATGGACGGATGATGTATTTGGAAATCAGGAACGGATCAACTGCAACCTGGTAATTACTATCGAAGACATGCCTACCATAGGGAGCTTCAGAGCCAGCGTCCAAATTCAGTCTTCCCGGCCCGCTTATGGAACTGGCTATGAAAGCCTCATGCTCAATTTTGCAGACAGAGACTGGCAGTTCGACTACAATGAATCACAACCGCTTGATTTTAACGAGAACAGCTTCAGCAGTAATATCACTTCTATGCTGGCTTATTATGCCTTCATTATTTTAGGGATAGACTACGATTCATTTTCAGAGTTGGGAGGAACTGACTTTTTTGAGAGGGCAAACAACCAGGTGATTCTTGCACAGGAGTCAAACAGTCCTGGCTGGAAACAATTCGACAGCAATAGAAACCGGTATTGGCTGGCTGAAAATTTCCTCAACCCTATCTTCAATCCCGTTCGCGAAGATTTGTATGCCTACCACAGGTTGGCCCTCGATAATTTCCCTAAAGATCCCGAACAAAGCAGGAAGCAAATTCTCGAATTCCTGAAATCGCTGCAACAGGCCAACAGCGCACGCCCCAACAGCATCTTAACCATTGCGCTTTTGGATGCCAAGGCTGACGAAATAGTGAATGTTTTCTCGCAGGGCGATATGCAAGTGAGAAGACAGGCTTTTGAGATATTACGGACAATAGATCCCACTCAGGGTGAGAAGTTCCAAAAAATCCTCTCCAACTAAAATTAGGCTCCATAAGCGCTCTTCATCTTTTTCAATTTTAAATTCGCCGACCTAAAACCTATGGGCAAACGACAGCAAAGAATTCATAGGCTGAAAAAATTCGAAGATAAAAATTCCCTGGTGGGCGAAGAGGCTTCTTTCTGTATGAATGATAAACGTGTTATCTTTGGGACAATAAAGAGGTTTGAGGATGACAGCATCATTCTTCAGGATAAGCTCTTGAAAAATCATGCTTTTTCCTTAGATGAAATCACGGAAATTATAATCGAAATAGCAGATAATCTTTAATGGAAGTACAATCTACGGTATGTTAAAAAGCCTTTCTATACAAAACTATGCTTTAATAGAGGATTTGAAGATGACTCCTTCGCCACAACTCAACATCATTACCGGTGAAACAGGAGCAGGAAAATCCATCATGCTTGGTGCGGTTGGTTTAATGTTGGGAAACCGTGCAGATACAAAATCGTTGCTCCATGAGGATAAGAAATGTGTTATCGAAGGTGTCTTTGATCTTCGAAGTTATGCGCTTCAAACGATTTTCGAAGAGGAAGATTTAGATTATGAAGATGTGTCAATTATCAGGAGGGAAATTTCTCCGAACGGAAAATCACGCGCGTTCATAAATGACACCCCTGTCACGCTGGAGACTTTAAAGAGACTGGGGATGTTTTTAATGGATGTTCATAGTCAACACGATAGCCTGTTATTAACCACCAACGCTTTCCAACTTCAGGTAATTGATTTTTTTGCAGGAACTCAGGAATTACTGGAGAGCTATAAAACAGCCTACAAATTATTTCAAAAGGCCAAAAGAAGTTATGAGCAGCTATGTTCTGATGCTGCTGAAATTAAAAAGGCAGGTGACTACAACAAATTTCTTCTTGAAGAGCTTGAGAAAGCACGTTTGGTGCCACACGAGCAGGAGGAATTAGAAGAAGAATTGGAGATTCTGGAAAATTCCGAAGAAATAAAAATAAAACTGCACAGTGCAGTAACCAGTCTTAGCAATGGAGACCTGGCCATTTTAAACATGCTGAGAGAAGCGGTAAACAATCTAAAATCCGTAGGAAAATATTCCGAAGCCTATGAAGCGCTGCATCAACGGGCAGAAAGTTGTTATATAGAGCTAAAAGATATAGCTGATGAATTGGAGTCGGCTGAAGACCAGGTGGCCTTTGACCCGGAGAAGATTCAGGCGACGAAAGAAAGGCTCAGCCTTATTTACCAACTACAACAAAAACATCAGGTAACGAGCATTGAGGAATTGTTGACGATTCAGCAAGACCTCCAAGTGCAGGTAGAAAAGATGTTGAATCTTGACGATGAAATAGCGCAGGCCAAAATTGCTGCTGAAGAAACCGAGGCAAAGGCTAAAAAACTGGCAGAAGAGCTTTCCGAAAAGCGGTTGGCTGCATTTGCTTCATTTGAAGAAAAGGTGGTTGCGCTGGTGAAGTCATTGGGAATGCCTGATGCCAACTTTAAGGTGACCCGCGAAGAAATACAACCCAGCAGCGTGGGTATTGATGACATCAATTTCCTATTTAGCGCGAACAAAGGGATTAAACCTCAATCCTTAAAAACAGCAGCCTCTGGCGGAGAATTTTCGCGACTGATGTTCTGCATTAAGTACATTTTAGCAGATAAAACTGCGCTGCCCACCATCGTATTTGATGAGATTGACACGGGCATTTCCGGTGAAATTGCACTAAAAATGGTCAATATGATGAAGAAAATGGCTGACA